>JACDDX010000063.1 GCA_013816685.1 Gemmatimonadales bacterium | reverse complement strand
CGACGCACGAACTCCACGCTCGACAGTCCGCTGGAGGCTTCGTGCACCCCGGCGTCGAGCAGATGCACGCCGCGTTCGTCCGCGCTGTCGAACCGGCCGACGTACGTGCGCGGGCCGCGGGTTTCCAGCACCACGGTGATCCCATGCAGCTCGTGGTGGCCCGGATGAAAGACATGCCCCGTCATGATGCGCTCAGACCGGGGTCGGGGTGCAGTAGCGGTCGAAGGCCGAGGTGAGATCCTGGGCGATGGACTGCGGGGTCCGGCCCTCGATCTGATGACGGTGCACGAAATGAACGACTTCGCCGTCCCGGAGCAGCGCCATCGACGGGCTGCTCGGCTGGTACTCGCCGAAGAACTGGCGCGCACGGGCAGTTGCCTCGGTGTCCTGTCCGGCAAACACGGTGCTTACCTGGTTGGGGCGGGTGCCGTGCTGCAGCGCGAGCTTGAGCGCGGGCCGCGCGTTCCCCGCGGCGCAACCACAGACTGAATTCACGAACACGAGCAGGGTACCACGCTGATCGCCGAGCGCCGCATCCACCTCCGCGGCAGTCGTCAGCTCCTGCGCACCCATCTGTCTCATCTCGTCGCGCATTGGGGCCACGAGAGCGGGGTTGTACGGCATCGTCAGGACTCCTTGATTGTTGATTAGGCGATGGGCTGCTGCCGGGCTGCACCGGCCGGCGCGTCGAGCGCGGCCTTGAACGTGTGCCAGGGAAGACTCGCGCATTTCACGCGAACCGGGTACGCCGACACCCCGGAGAACACCGCGAGCTTCCCCAGCGAGGCGACCTCGTCACCCGGCAACCTCCCGGTCACGAGACGATGGAAGCGGTCGAAGAGCTCCTCGGCCTCGGGCCGGGTCTTGCCCTTCACCGCCGTTGTCATCAGCGACGCCGACGCGCGCGAAATCGCGCAGCCCGATCCCTCGAACGCCGCGTCCTCGATCCGCTCGCCATCCAGCTTGAGCCACACGGTGAGCTCGTCGCCGCAGAGCGGATTGCGACCGTTCGCGGTGCAGTTGCCGTCAGCCATCCGGCGATAGTTCTTCGGCGACCGGTTGTGATCCAGGATCACGCTCTGGTACAGCTCGCTGATACTCGACATCAGCCCAGCACCGACCGGACCCGCTGCAGCGACGCGATCAGGGCGTCCACCTCGTCCATGGTGTTGTAGACTGCGAACGAGGCGCGCGCCGTCGCCGGAATCCGGAATCGTCGCATCACCGGCTGGGCACAATGATGCCCGGCCCGGATCGCGATGCCGTCGTCGTCGAGGATGGTGCCGATATCGTGCGGATGCACGCCATCCATGGTGAACGAGAGGACGCTCGCCTTGTCGCGCGCCGTGCCGATGATGCGCACACCATCGACCGCCGCGATCTGTTGAGTGGCGTACTCCAGCAGCTCGCCCTCCCACGCGGCCGCGGCGTCGAGGCCGAGCGAGTCAAGGTACTCGAGCGCCGCGCCCAGGCCGGCCACCTCGGCGATCGCCGGTGTTCCCGCCTCGAATTTCCCGGGGATGGGAGCCCAGGTGCTGGCCTCGAGCGTCACCGACTCGATCATGTCGCCGCCCCCCTGCCAGGGCGGCATCCGCTCCAGCAGCTCGGCCCGGCCGAAGAGCAGGCCGATGCCGGTGGGGCCGTACATCTTGTGGCCGGAGCAGGCGAAGAAGTCGCAGTCCAGCGCGCCGACGTCAACGCCCAGGTGCGCCGCGGATTGAGCGCCGTCGACCAGCACCACCGCCCCCGCCGCGTGCGCGAGGTCGGCGATTCGGCGAACCGGATTGATGGTGCCGAGCGCGTTGGAAAGGTGGACGAGGGCCACGAGTCTGGTACGGTGGGTGAGGAGCGACGCGAACGCATCCAGGTCGAGCTCACCATCATCGCCGATCGGTGCGGCCCGCACGATCGCACCGGTCTGCTGCGCCACGATCTGCCAGGGGACGATATTCGAGTGGTGCTCCATCGCCGTGATCAGGATTTCGTCGCCCGGGCGCAGATTCGTTCGCGCATAGCTCTGGGCGACGAGGTTGATGCCCTCGGTCGTGCCCCGGGTGAAGAGGACTTCACGAGAGTCGCCGGCGCCGAGGAAGCGCGCGGCGGCGGCGCGGGCGGCATCGTACGCCTCGGTCGCGCGTTCGCTGAGGAAGTGCACCCCGCGATGGATGTTCGCGTTCTCGGCGGTGTAATAGCGGGTCACCGCCTCGATGACGGCACGTGGCTTCTGGCTGGTCGCGGCGTTATCGAGATAGACCAGCGGCTTTCCACGCACCGTACGGGAGAGGATCGGGAAATCGGCCCGGACCCGCGCTGCATCGAGCGAGCGCGCGGCGGGCGCGGGCGCCGGAGCCGCCGTCGTGCTCATCCCACCGTCCCGAGCCGTTCCAGAACAAGGCGGTCCAGCTCCAGGCGGACCGGCTCGAGTGCCACCTCGTCGATGACTTCGGCGGCGAAGGCGTAGATCAGGAGCCGCCGGGCCGCCTCGGCGCCGATGCCGCGGCTCCGGGCGTAGAAGAGCGCGACGTCGTCCAGGCGGCCTACGGTGGCGCCGTGGGTGCACTTTACGTCGTCCGCGAAGATCTCCAGTTGCGGCTTGGTATCGACCTTCGCGGTGTCGCTCAGCAGCAGGTTGCGATTGGTCTGCTTGGCGTCGGTCTTCTGCGCCTCCGGCTTGACGAACACCTTGCCGTTGAAGACGGCGCGCGACCGGTCGGTCAGAATGCCCTTGTACACTTCCCAGCTGCGGCAGTTGGGATGGTCATGATAGATGGCGGTATGACTGTCGGCCGTCTGCTCGCCCCGCGTCAGATACAGGCCGTAGAGCAGCGTCTCGACGTTTTCGTCGTTCAAGCGCGCATGGAGATTGTGCCGCGCGAGCGCGCCGCCCAGCGCCATCGAGAAGGAGCGATAGTGGCTGTCGCGATGCTGGTCCACGTGGGTCAGCGCGATGTGGTAGGCCCGCTCGCTCTCGCGCTGGATCCGGGTATGCTCCAGCCATGACCCGGCCGCCACGGAGACCTCGGTAACCAGGTTCGCCAGGTAGCGTGTGCCCGGCGCCAGAGTGACGTAGCTCTCGATGACATTGGCCCGCGCGCCACGCTCCACCACCAGCAGGTTTCTGAGATGCAGGGCGGCGTCGGCAGCGGCGCTGGTGGTGACGAAGATCAGGTGCACCGGCCGGTCCAGGTCGGCGCCGGCCGGCACGTACACCAGCCCGCCGTCGGTGAAGGAGGCGGTGTTCAGGGCCGTGAAGCCGCTCGCGTCGGTGGGGGCGTGCCGGGTCAGGTGGTCGCGCAGCAGGTCGCCACCCTCCTCCAGCGCCGCGCGAAGGCTACCCACCCGGGCGCCGCGCGGCAGCGGGCCGATGGTGGTCAGCTCCTCGCTGAAGACACCGTCGACGAAGACCAGGGTGAACCATTCCGGCTGCCCGAACCGGAACGCAGCAAGCGCGGTCCGGTCCGCGGCACCAGGCGTCGTCGGAGACCGTTGCCACGCGACTGTCGCGATGGGCCCGACCGGCGTGAAGCGCCATTCCTCGTCCCGCTGCGTCGGGAACCCGGTGCGCGCGAACAGGGCTCCCGCGGCGCGCCGAACCGGCTCCAGCCAGCCCGGACCTGAAGGGGCAAGAGGAATCGCATCACGTTGCTGCACGCGGGTCGCGCTCACGCAGGCACTCCGTGGAGCGCCTCGACCCACTCATAGCCGCGGGCCTCCAGCTCGTGCGCCAGCGCCTTGTCGCCCGACTTGACGATCCGCCCGCCGGCGAGCACGTGGACATGGTCGGGCACGATGTAATTCAGCATCCGCTGATAGTGAGTCACGACGATGAACGAGCGGCCGGTCGAGCGCAGCTTGTTGACTCCGCCGGCGACGATCCGGAGGGCATCGATGTCGAGGCCGGAGTCGGTTTCGTCCAGCACGGCGAGCCTGGGCTCCAGCAGGGCGAGCTGCAGGATCTCGTTGCGCTTCTTCTCCCCGCCTGAGAACCCGGCGTTCACCGCCCGGCTCATGATCTCCGGTCCCCATTCGACGATCTTGAGCTTCGCTTCCAGCACATCCAGGAAATCCATGGGGTCCACTTCCTCTTCTCCCCGCGCCTTCCGGATCTCGTTGTAGGCGGCGCGCAGGAAGTAGGCGTTGGTGACGCCCGGTATCTCGACGGGATACTGGAAGGCGAGGAAGAGTCCGGCCCGGGCCCGCTCTTCCGGCTCCATGTCCAGCAGGTCGTTTCCCATGAAGGTCACCGACCCGCCGGTGACGGTATAGGAGGGGTGTCCGGCCAGGACCTGCGCGAGCGTGCTCTTGCCCGAACCATTGGGGCCCATGACCGCATGTACCTCACCGGCGTTGATGGTGAGGCTGATGCCTTTGAGGATTTCCGCGTCGCCGGCGGTGGCGCGCAGGTCCTGAATGTCGAGCATGGTCATGGATTCTCTCGGTGTCCGGTCGCTCAGCCTACGCTGCCTTCGAGACTCACGCCCAGGAGCTTCTGGGCTTCCACGGCGAACTCCATCGGCAGCTCCTTGAAGACTTCCTTGCAGAAGCCGTTGACGATCATGGAGATTGCGTTCTCGGTGTTGAGGCCGCGCTGTTTGAGGTAGAAGATCTGATCTTCACCGATCTTCGAGGTGGATGCCTCGTGCTCGGTGGAAGACGACGCGTTCTGCACGTCGATGTACGGGAAGGTGTGCGCCCCGCAGCGGTTGCCGATCAACATCGAATCGCACTGGGTGTAGTTGCGGGCGTTTGCCGCCCGGGGCAGGACCTTCACCAGGCCGCGATAGCTGTTCTGCCCGCGCCCGGCGCTGATTCCCTTGGAGACGATCGTGCTCCGCGTGTTCCGGCCGACGTGAATCATCTTGGTGCCGGTGTCAGCCTGCTGGCGGTTGTTCACCACCGCAACCGAGTAGAACTCACCCACCGAATCATCGCCCTGAAGAATGACGCTGGGATATTTCCAGGTGATCGCCGACCCGGTTTCGACCTGGGTCCAGGAGATCTTGGACCGCGTGCCCGCGCACTTGCCGCGCTTGGTGACGAAGTTGAGAATGCCGCCCTTGCCGTCCGCGTCGCCGGCGTACCAGTTCTGGACCGTCGAGTACTTGATGGAGGCATCATCCAGAGCCACGAGCTCGACCACCGCGGCATGCAGCTGGTTCGCGTCCCGCTTGGGCGCGGTACAACCCTCGAGGTAGCTGACGCCCGCCCCCTCATCAGCCACGATCAGCGTGCGCTCGAACTGCCCCGTCTCGGCCTGGTTGATCCGGAAGTACGTGCTGAGCTCCATCGGGCACTTGACGCCCTTCGGGATGTACACGAAGGAGCCGTCGCTGAAGACCGCCGCGTTCAGCGCGGCGAAGAAGTTGTCGCCCGCCGGCACCACCGAGCCCAGATACTGCCGGACCAGCTCGGGATGCTCCCGGACCGCCTCCCCGAACGAGCAGAAGATGATGCCCTGCTCCGCCAGTTTCGCCTTGTATGTCGTCCCGACCGACACCGAATCGAAGATGGCATCCACCGCCACGCCGGCGAGCAGCTTCTGCTCGCTCAGCGGAATGCCGAGCTTGGTGTAGGTCTCGAGCAGCTTCGGATCGACGTCGTCGAGACTGCCGAGCGGCGTGGTTGTCTTCGGAGCGGCGTAGTAACGGAGGTCCTGGTAGTTCACCGGCTCATAGCTGATGTTCGGCCAGTTATGCGGCTCGGCCATCCTGGTCCAGTTGCGGTACGCCTGCAGTCGCCAGTCGAGCAGCCATTCGGGCTCGCCCTTCTTGGCGGAGATCAGGCGAACGATGTCCTCGTTCAATCCTTTCGGCGCCAGATCGGATTCGATATCGGTGACGAAGCCGTACTTGTACTCGCGATTGACCAGTGATTCGACGGACGAGCTCATGCGTGCTCCAACTCGTGCTCCGGGCGACCGGAGTCGGTGAAGCGGACACGGTACGCACACGCGCCGCAGCCTGTCAGGATGTACCCTCGCCGCTCGACCTCGGCGCCCAGCGCCTGGGCCAGACAACGCGCCTCTGCGGCGCAGATTTCGGGAAAGCGCTCAGCGACGGCCTGAATGGGGCAGTTCCGATGAATCAGCGTGCCGCCGTCATCGCTGCTCACCACTTCGGCCATGAAGCCTTCGTCGGTCAGCACCCGCGCCGCCAACTCCAGGCGCTCGGACGGCGGGGCTCCTGCCACCGCCGTGGCCAGCCGCCGGCTCAGGCCGTCGAACCTGCTCGCCAGCAGGTGGACTGCCTCCGCTCGACCCGATCGGTCGACGACATCATCGAGCAGATCGTTCAAGACCGCATCGTAGCGGCGCGGAAAAAGCGACTCGCCCGCCCCCGTGAGCCGGTACGCGAAGCTCGGCGCTCCCACCCCGTTGTTCCGGCGCTCGTAGGCAGCCAGCCCACCCTGTTCCAGCTCCTTGAGGTGATGGCGGACCGCATTCAGCGACAGACCCAATCGTACCGCCAGCTCACGGGCACTGGCGCGGCCGCCGTACTTCAGGGCAAGTAACACCTGGGCACGCACGCCACGATGGCCCAAGAGCCCGGGCGCGGAGGACGATGGCAACGAAGCAGTGTTCACAGGACAAATGCTAAGTGGTTTGAAAGCGATAGTCAATTCAAAGCAAGATTTTGGTGTGAATAGCCATGCTGTGGCCACATTTCAGCTTACCAGAAACATATTCGGTTAGTATCGATCTATACTACTCTGTGGTCTGGCACTGCATCGCCATCCACTTCATATTGGGCACTCCGAATCTGCGCCCTCACTCTCGCGCCGGTTATCCAGATCATGACGATCCACCGCATTCGCCTGCTCGGTGATCCGATCCTCCGCACCCGGTGCGAGCCGATCACTAAGCCTCGTTCCACTGCGGTCCGGGTCATTCTCGATGACCTCCGTGAAACCCTGCGCGACTGGCAATCGCGGTTCGGCAGTGGTCGCGCGATCGCGGCGCCGCAGATTGGCGCGCCGGTGCGGATAGCGGTAGTCGAGGCCGAGCATCCGCTGGTGCTGATCAATCCGGAGATCCTCGATATCGGAACCGAGGACTTCCCGGTCTGGGACGATTGCTTCTCTTTCCCCAACCTGCTGGTGCGAGTATCGCGGGCACACCGGATCCGGGTGCGGTATCAGGATGCTCGCGGGGAGTGGAGCGAGTCCGAGCTCGAGGGGAGCCGGGCCGAGCTGATCCAGCACGAGATCGATCATCTCGATGGCGTGCTTGCGGTGGATCGGCCGCATGGCCTCGATCCGTTCTGCCTGCGCGAAGAGTGGAACCGACACTATGCCGATCTCGGGCGCCTGGGCGACCCGGAACCGCGAAGCGAGAGCTACGGCTCGATGTCCGGACTCGCCTGACGAGCGGACCGTCGGGCCTTGCGTCTCACTAGACGGCTTCGTATACCTTTCCGAGAATGCGCCCGGACGGAGCGCCAAGTTCGCACTGCAGCCTGACATCGCCCGAGGAGCCGCAGCAATGACCTATGTGATCACGGAGGCCTGCATCGGGGTGAAGGACCGGGCCTGCGTGGACGTGTGTCCAGTCGATTGCATTTATGAGGGAGAGGATCAGCTCTATATCCACCCTGACGAATGCATCGATTGTGGAGCGTGCGAGCCCGAGTGCCCGGTGACGGCCATATTCCCCGAGGAAGACGTCCCCCCGCCGCAGGTCGCGTTCGTGGCGAAGAACAAGGACGTCTTCGCGAGCGACGCACCGCCGGGCCGGCCCCAGCGCTAGCGGTGCACGTACCGGAGAGTCGGTCAGCTCCATGCTCAGGCCTCCGCATCGCGGGGGCCTTTCTTCTTGGAGCAACCAGGCAATGCTGGAGAAGGAAAAGAGCCCGGGGACTCGAACTGCGTGGCCGCGACCCCGGGAATTCAGCGTTTCACCCCAGTTCAGCGAGAAAGGCGCGGAGCGCCTGGTTCACCGCTTCCGGCTGTTCCACAGGTGCCAGGTGTCCGGCCTCCGGAATGACCCTAAAGCGCGCGCCCGGAATCGCCTGCGCCAGCCTGCGCACCTGATCGGGGGGCGTCAGCACGTCGTCCTCGCCCACCATGACGAGCGTGGGAAGCCCGGCGAGCGCCGGCAGCAGGCCGGTGTTGTCGGATCGGTCCCGCATGGCGGAAAGTGCACCCACCACGCCGGCGATCGGCAGCGCCACCATGCCGGCCCGCACCCGGCCTGCCACATCGGGAAACCGGCTGAGCGTGGTCGGCGCCAGCAGCTTGGAGAG
>JACDDX010000062.1 GCA_013816685.1 Gemmatimonadales bacterium | reverse complement strand
GCACGCGCCCTGACGGATTTCTGAAGGCGCTGGTGCTGGTGTGACGCAGGCCAGCCCGTGCTCCCTGCTCGCCCAGCCCGATTGTCCCCGGCTGGGTTTCCTCGGTGTCGGCTGGATCGGACGCCACCGGCTCGACGCGCTGGCGCGCAGCGGAGCCGGATGCGTCGCGGCCATCGCCGACACGGCGGCGGAGGAGACGGCCCGCGCCGCGGCGATCGCCCCCGAGGCGGCGATCGGCTCCACGCTCGACGATCTGCTGGCGGCCGGCGTGGACGGCATCGTCATCGCGACGCCGAGCGCCCTGCACGCCGAGCAGGCGGTCGCCGCGCTGGAGGCGGGGGCCGCGGTGTTCTGTCAGAAGCCACTTGCGCGCACGGCGTCAGAAGCACGGCGCGTCGTTGATGCGGCGCGCGCGGCCGACCGCCTGCTCGGCGTGGATTTGAGCTACCGGCAACTGGCAGCCACGCTGGCGGCCCGCGCACTGGTGAGCTCCGGGAGTCTCGGGCGGGTCTATGCGGCGGACCTCGAGTTCCACAACGCCTACGGGCCCGACAAGGCCTGGTTCCGCGACCCGGCGCTGTCGGGCGGCGGCTGCGTGATGGATCTCATGCTTCATCTCGTGGATCTCGCGCTATGGATGCTGGACGATCCATCCGTCGCCGACGTGTCGTCGCGGCTGTACGCGGGCGGGAGCCGCATCGCCGGCCGAGCGCAGCAGGTGGAGGATTTCGCGGTTGCGCAGCTCGACCTGGCGGGCGGCGGACTGGTGCGACTGGCATCGTCCTGGAACCTCCCGGCCGGCAGCGACGCGGTCATCGGCGCGACGTTCTATGGCACGAAGGGCGGTGTCGTCGTCCGTAACGTCAACGGCTCCTTCTACGATTTCACCGCCGACCTGCTCGTCGGCACGGCGCGGACGCGGCTGGCATCGCCGCCCGACGACTGGGGCGGACGGGCGCTGGTGGCGTGGGCGCGCACCCTCGCCCTCGACCCAGGCTTCGACCGCGGGGCCACGCAGTACGTCAGGCTCGCAGAGGTGCTGGACCGGATTTATGCGGCGGCCTGAACGGATTCTCATGACCGCCGATGCCGTCGGCGGTGTGTGGACGCATGTGCTGGAGCTGGCGGCGGCGCTGAGCGCCAGCGGAATCACGGTCGCACTCGCGACGATGGGTCCTCGGCCAAGTTCCCGACAGCGATCCGCCGCGCTCGCGATTCCCGGGCTGCAGCTCTTCGAGAGCGAGTTCCGGTTGCCCTGGATGAACGATCCGTGGCCGGATGTCGGCGCGGCGGGCGACTGGCTGCTCGGCATCGAAGCCCGCTTCGGTGCCGATATCATCCACCTCAGCGAGCCGGTGTTCGGCGCCCTCCCCTGGAACTCCCCGGTGATCGCCGTGGCCCACTCGTGCGTGCTGTCCTGGTGGGCAGCGGTACATAGTGAGCATGCTCCGCCGACATGGGAGCGTTACCGCCTGGCGATGCGCGACGGGCTTGCCGCCGCTGACGCGGTCGTCGCGCCTTCGCGCTTCATGCTCGGCGAGCTCGACCGCCACTACGGCGTGCGCGGCGGTCGAGTGGTCTACAACGGCCGAGATGGAACGCGCTTCCAGGTGGGGAAGAAGGAGCCGTTCGTCCTCTCGGCCGGGAGGGTCTGGGATCCGGCGAAGAATATGGCGGCGCTCGACGAGGCGGCCGCGGAGCGCTCACTCACGGTGCGTGTCGCGGGCGATGCGCGTCCGCCGGCTGGCGCTCCCGACTTCGTGCCCACGAGGCTGCGGCTCGAGGGAGTGCTCGACGAGACCCAGCTCGCGACCCTGATGAGTCGCGCGGCGATCTTCGCGCTGCCCGCTCGCTACGAGCCGTTCGGTCTGGCCGTGCTGGAGGCGGCGCTGTCCGGGTGCGCGCTCGTCCTGAGCGACATTCCGAGCCTGCGCGAGCTGTGGCACGGCGCGGCCGTCTTCGTGGCACCGGACGATGCGGCCTGGCTTCGCCGTGCGCTGGCTTCCCTCATGGAGAGCGAACCGCGGCGTGCGGCCCTGGGCGAGAGCGCTCGTCGCCGTGCCAGCGGGCTGACGCCAGCCCGGATGGCGGCCGGTTACGCCTCCGTGTACGCGGAGCTCCTGGTGGCCGAAGCGGTGCCGCCCGTCCAGGAGGCGGCGACATGCGCATCGTAATGTGGTATCACTCTCTGGTCTCCGACTGGAACCACGGGAACGCCCACTTCCTTCGCGGAATCGTGACCGAGCTGCAGGCGCGAGGTCACGAGGTCGTCGTGCTGGAGCCGGAGAACGGCTGGAGCCGGAGCAATCTGCTGACCCGTGTCGGCCGGCATGCGCTCAGCGGATTTCACGCGGCGTATCCCACGCTCCAGAGCACCCTGTACGACCCTGCCAAGGCGGACGTCGGCCGACACCTGGAAGGTGCCGACGTCGTTCTGGTGCACGAGTGGAACGACGCCGCGCTGGTGGCGGCGATCGGACGCGAGCGTGCCGCCGGCGGGTATCATCTGCTGTTCCACGACACTCATCATCGGTCGGTCACCGAGCCCGATGGGATGGCAGGATACGACCTCTCAGAATATGACGGCGTGCTGGCGTTCGGCGAGGTCATCCGGCACCGGTACCTGGACGAGGGATGGGCGGCCCAGGTCTGGACCTGGCATGAGGCGGCCGATGTCCGCGTGTTCCGGCCGCTGCCCGATCGTCCGCAGGAGGGCGATCTGGTCTGGATCGGCAACTGGGGTGACGGGGAGCGGACGGCGGAGCTCGAGGAGTACCTCGTGACGCCGGCGGCCGCGCTGGGACTGCGTACGCAGGTCTACGGGGTCCGCTATCCCGATGACGCGCGTGCCCGGCTTGCCGAAACTCACATCGACTACCGTGGCTGGCTTCCCAATTACGCGGTGCCCGAGACCTTCGCCCGCCACGCGATGACGGTCCACGTCCCGCGCCGTCCGTATGCGATCGCCCTGCCCGGCATTCCCACGATCCGTGTCTTCGAGGCGCTGGCCTGCGGGATTCCACTCGTGTGCGCCCCGTGGGACGACGCGGAACACCTCTTCACGCCCGGCGCGGATTACCGGGTAGCGGAGAACGGCGCCGCCATGCGCTCGCAGCTCGCCGATCTGTTGAACGATCGGGAGGCCGCCGCCGCGATGTCGGCGCACGGGCGTCACACCATCCTGCAGCGACACACCTGCGCGCATCGGGTGGACGAGCTGCTTGCAATCACGGCGTCCCTGGACGCTTCCCTGAGTGAGGTTCCGGCATGAGCGCTGGATCGCGGATCGCGTTCTTCGGTTCGAGCCTGGTATCAGCCTACTGGAACGGGGCGGCGACCTACTATCGAGGTCTGCTGCGCGCGCTGGCCGCACGGGGGCATCGCATCACGTTCTACGAGCCCGACGCGTTCGGACGCCAGCAGCACCGCGACATGGACGATCCCTCGTGGGCCACCGTCGTGGTGTATCCGGCCGACCACGAGGACTCGGCGCTGGCCGCCGTGGAGACGGCGCGGAACGCCGACGTGCTGATCAAGGCGAGCGGCGTCGGCGTCTTCGACACGCTGCTGGAGCGCGCCGTGCTGGCTGGTGACCGTTCGGATCGCCTCACGATTTTCTGGGACGTGGATGCGCCCGCGACCCTCGATCGCGTGGCGGCCGATCCCGACGATCCGTTTCGCGCGCTCATCCCCGACTTCGACCTCGTGCTGACCTACGGCGGCGGCGAGCCCGTCCGCGAGGCGTACCGCCGGCTCGGCGCCCGCGAGTGCGTCCCGGTGTACAATGCGCTCGACTCGAGCACCCACTTTCCGGTGCCGCCCGATCCGCGCTTTGCCGCCGACCTCGGGTTCCTCGGCAACCGGCTGCCGGATCGTGAGGCGCGGGTGGAGGAGTTCTTCCTCGGGCCGGCGCGCGCCCTGTCGGAGCGCCGGTTCCTGCTGGGCGGCAGCGGCTGGAGCGACCGGACCCTCCCGCCCAACGTAGGCTACGCCGGTCACGTGTATACCCGCGACCACAACGCGTTCAATTCCTCGCCGCGTGCGGTGCTGAACGTCAACCGGGACAGCATGGCGCGGTACGGGTTCTCGCCGCCGACCCGGGTGTTCGAGGCAGCGGGCGCCGGCGCCTGCGTGATCACCGACGCGTGGGCGGGCATCGAGTTGTTCCTCGAGCCTGAGCGCGAAGTTATAGTTGCCCGGCATGGGCAGGACGTGGCGGATTACCTGAGCCGCCTGAACGAGGATCAGGCGCGCCGCGTCGGAGCGGCCGCGCGAAGCCGGATTCTGGCCGAGCACACCTACGAGCACCGGGCCGAGCAGGTCGAGCGGCTCCTCGGCCGGTCCCATGCGGGAGGAGGTCCACGGACTCCCGTAGCTCGGACCGCAGTCGCAGGTCCGACGACTGTCGCTGGGCCGACGGCTGGTGGGTCACGGTGAACACGACCACCCGAACGCCGGGGCTGCGCGTCGTGATCCTCGGGCTGTCGATCACTTCGTCCTGGGGCAACGGGCACGCGACCACCTTTCGAGGACTGGTCCGGGAACTGGCAGCGCGCGGCCATGACGTACTCTTCCTCGAGCGCGACGTTCCGTGGTATGCGGCCCATCGTGATCTCCCGAATCCGCCGTACGGGCGGACCGGGCTCTACGGCAGTGTGGACGAGCTACGGCGCATCTTCGGCGAGGAGATCGAAGCCGCCGACCTGGTCATCGTCGGCTCGTTCGTGCCCGAAGGCGCCGAGATCGGCGAGTGGGTGCTGCAGACCACGTCGGGCATCGCCGCGTTCTACGACCTCGACACGCCGGTGACCCTCGCCGCGATGGCGCAGGGCGAGCGCCGCTATCTCACGCCCGAACTGATTCCGCGCTATCGCCTGTATCTCTCGTTTACCGGTGGTCCCACGCTCCAGCGCCTGGAAGCGGGGTATGGCTCACCCATGGCGCGTCCGCTCTACTGCTCGGTGGACCCGACCATCTACCGTCCCATCGAGCGCGCCCTGCAGTGGGATCTGGGCTATATGGGGACCTATAGCTCGGACCGCCAGGCCATCCTCGAAGGTCTGCTCCTCGAGCCGGCGCGGCGCTGGAGCACGGGACGGTTCATCGTTGCCGGCCCGCAGTACCCGGCCACGGCACAGTGGCCCGCGAACGTGGCCCGGGCCGAGCATGTTTCGCCGGGCGAGCATCGTGCGTTCTACGGGGCGCAACGCTTCACGCTCAACCTGACACGCGTCGAGATGGTGGAGGCGGGGTATTCGCCGAGCACCCGGTTGTTCGAAGCGGCGGCGTGCGGCGTGCCCATCATCAGCGACTGGTGGGCCGGGCTCGATGAGGTCTTCGAGCCGGGGCTGGAGATTCTGATCGCGCGGAGCTCCGAGGAGGTGCTGACCATTCTGCTGGAGATGTCGGAAGCCGAGCGCGAGCGGATCGGCGCCCGGTCGCGGACGCGAGTGCTGAAGAACCACACCGCGGCGCATCGCGCGCGCGAGCTCGAGGGCTACGCGCTGGCGTTGCTGGCCCGGGAGCCCGCGACCTCGTGAGCAGCCGGACACATTCGGCGGCTGAGCGCCTCGGACCGTGGTTTCACAATCTGCACCTCCCGAACGGCGACCAGACCGCGGCGGACCACGCGCTGGGCGACTTTCCCGCGACGAAATGGCAGGTACTCGCGCCCCACCTTCCGGAGCGGCTCGACGGCTGGTCCGCGCTCGACATCGGATGCAACGCCGGCTTCTACAGTTTCGAGCTGGCCCGGCGCGGCGCGCACGTCACCGGCATCGATGTCGATCCCCACTACCTGCAGCAGGCCCAGTGGGCGGCGGGCGAATTCGGCCTCCTCGACCAGATCACCTTCCGGCAGGCGCAGGTGTATGACCTCGCGCGGTCGGAGGAGCGCTACGACCTCGTGCTCTTCATGGGTGTGTTCTATCACCTGCGCTATCCCCTGCTCGGCCTCGACATCGTCGCCCGCCGGGTCGGCCGCCTCATGGTGTTCCAGAGCCTCACCGCCCCGTCCAGCGGCCCACCGTCCGACACGTCGGACCGTGCGCTCAACGACCGCAACGCGCTCAACGAGACCGGCTGGCCGCGCATGATGTTCGTCGAGGGGCGATTCGCCGGTGACCCGACGAACTGGTGGATTCCCAACGAGCCGGCGGTAGCGGCGATGATACGCTCCAGCGGCATGGAGGTCATTGCCTCTCCCGGACACGAACTTCACCTCTGCGTGCCCGCCGCCGCGAACGCCTCGACCCGCGCGCCTTTCGATATCACGCCCGAGCTGCTGGCGGCGAGCGGTCGCTCTTCGCGCACGGGGTGACGACGGGCCGTGATCGTCTACCGCGAGCACCGGGTCCGGATGCAGCCGCCACGGTGGCTGGACGAACTCCGACGCGACTCACGGCGACTCGCGGAGCACCCGGTGAGCCAGGACGTGGCCGTCACCTGCTTCATTCGGACCGCCGCGTTCGAGAGCGCGGTCGCTGACGCGATCTTCACCCGCCTCGACGACATCTCGCCGCTCACGACGTCCCTGGGGCACGCGAGCCTCGTGGCCGGCCGACTCCTCTCCCGTTCCTGGAGATCGGACCACGAGGGCATCCGGCGCGCGGCCGGACAGCTCGCCGACGATCTCGATGCCGTCCCCGCGAGCGAGCTGCCGGCCGAGATATGGACTGCGGAGAGCGAAGGGTACGCGCACTATGGCGTTTATCCGGAGAGCTACCTGCGCGCCGCGGCACGAAGCGCGGCGTGGATCGGGTCCAGGCCGGTGCTCGTCATCGGCCTGCGTTCGATCGGCGCAAGTCTGTCCGCCGCCGTCGCTGGCGCGCTCGCGGAGGACGGACATGAAGTCGAGCGCCACACGGTGCGCCCGCGAGGCGACCCGTTCGACCGCCGGCTCGCCCTTGATTCGGCGCTATCGTGTGCGCTTGCCTCCGCCGCTACACGCGGTGCCGCGGTGCTGCTCGTGGACGAAGGGCCGGGGCTCAGCGGCTCGTCCTTCGTTGGCACGGCGCTCGCCCTCGAGGAGCTCGGCCTCCCGCGATACCGTATCGCACTGATGCCGAGCTGGGAGACCACCGGCGACCATCTGAAATCGCCCCGGGCGAGAGCGCTGTGGTCATGTTACCGGCAGTTCACCGTGACGGCGGACGAACTCGATCCGGCAGCTGCCGCGGCCCGTGAGCTTGCCGGTACCGACTCGCTCCGAGACCTCTCGGCGGGACAATGGCGCTCATTGGTCTACCCCGGCAGCTCGGCGCGACCGGCGGTGCAGCCGCAGCACGAACGCCGGAAATTCCTGGCACAGCGGCCCGACGCACAGCGACCCGACCGAGCGGCTCCGGGGTCGCAGACCCTGGTCAAGTTTCTGGGCCTTGGTGGTCGGGCCGAGCGGCTGCAGGACCGGGCGCGTCTGCTCGCGGGCGCAGGCTTCTCCCCCGCACCGCTCGGCGCGCTGCACGGCATGGTAGCGTTCCAGTGGGTGGCGGGCACGCCCTGCCGCACCGGCGGCGCCGATGCGGCGCTCGTCGGCAGCGCCGCTCGGTATCTGAGCGCGATGAGGGAGCTGCCCACGTGCGGATCGGGTGCCAGCTCAGCCGAGCTCAGCGAGATGATCGACGTCAACGTCGAGGAGGGTCTCGGCCCCTTGTGGCGACAACGAGCCGAGCAGGTTCTGGCGGGGATGCCGCGCGAGATGACCGAGCAGCAGGTGGCGCTGGATGGACGGATGCTGGCCCATGAGTGGTTTCGGTCGCCCGCGCGCGGGTGGCTCAAGGCGGATTCGCTGGAGCACCACGCCGATCACTTTTTTCCGGGCGGTCAGGATGTGGCCTGGGATGTGGCGGGTGCATGCGTCGAGCTGCTTCCACCCACCGCGGGCGACGCCCTGGTGGAGGCCTATTGCCGGACCTCGGGCGACCACGCGGTGACGCGCCGGCTGCCGTTCTACGCGCTCGCCTATCTCGCGTTCCGGCTGGGCTATTCGACCATGGCGGCGGAGTCCAATCGCGGGAGCGCCGATGGGGCCCGCTTCCGGCGGGAGATCGGCCGCTATGGTCGGTTGCTGCGCCGGGAACTCTCGCGCGCGCCGGGCAGGCCATGGAGCTGGCAGGGATGAGAGGCGTCAGCCTTCAGGCGTAGCGGCGGGTCATCCGGCCGCAGAAGTCCGCGAACCCCTCCACGCAGCGGGGTGGGCTGGTATGATGCGGGCGCAGGCCGGCCGCTTCCGGGGTATAGCAGAAGGTCAGCGTCACGTCGAACCCCGCGAGGGCCCGCATCTGGCGATCGAACCAGCGCTGAGCGTCGGGGCGCAGGCTGTCAGCCC
>JACDDX010000061.1 GCA_013816685.1 Gemmatimonadales bacterium | reverse complement strand
CATGTCGGTCAGCGGGATCGGGTAATGCAACCCGTACCGGACGCAGAGCGCCGCCCCGAACGATAGCGCCCCCAGAACGACGAGCAGTCGCAGCTCGCGCCATACGAATTGGCTGACCGAGGGCACCGTCACTGGCATCTGGTCGGACACCGACTGCTCGACCGCAGCGCCGGACGGCATCATACTGCGCCATAGTGCTCGAAGAAGCGGCGCACCCGGTCGTCGACGAGCAGGCCCCCGTGGACCTGTAGCAAGTTGACGTCGCTGTGGCCATTGGCCTCGAGGATCACCGGCTCGCCCTCCGCGCTGACCAGCACGTCCCACCCCACCATGCGGTTGAACGGCAGGCTCGCGGCCGCCCGAAGCACGACATCCGTGATCCGGTTCCAGTTAGGTAGCACGGCGCCAGCGATAAGGGCGCCGGTATCGGGATGACGTTCGACGGGTGCGGATCGCGCGTCCCCGACCGCGGCCGGCCGGGGACCCTTCAGCGGGTGGGTGCGACCGGGGCCCAGGCGTCCGGTCGCCAAGTCGATCGGAGCCGAGAGACCGCCGCCTGACCAGTTGTCGGTGGGCACCGTGTCGGCACTCCCGACCCGCTGCACGCCGCGCGCAATGAAGGGGGACGGGTCGCCCGGTGCCCACAGAGTGAGGAGCCGGAGCGTGTTCGCGCTGCCGGGAAAGAGCTCGCGCCAGAACTGCCCTTGCGTAAGCCGGCGCTCGATCAGGGTGGCGCCGGCTTGACCCCCATTCCGCACGGGCTCGAGCGACGCGAGGAACGCCCGCAGGTCAATCGGGGCCACCTCGCGGCCCCGATGGCGGCGGAAGCCGCCATCGGCGTACTCGAGGAGAAAGAGTCCGCGACCCTGACTGCCGTCTTCGGGCTTGACGACCCAAGCGGCGCCCTCGCCTTCGGCCCGAAGGTGTTCCTCGAACTCTTCGCCCGAGACGTGGCGCCCTCCGCGATCGAACGGGTCGGCGAGGATACGGCCCTCGTAAATGAAGGCCGCCGTCTGGGGTTGCGGCAGCCCCTGCGCCAGCAGGAATGCGCGGAGCCCCAGCTTGTGATTGAAGAGCCCGTCCCACTCGTTGATCCAGCCGCCCAGATGGATCTGCTGGAAGTCACTGAGATACTCCCGCGGATCGTTGCGCGGAAAGTCGTACACCGCGGCCGACTCGGCAAAGAACCCCTGGCGCCACAGGGCGAGCCGCGCCGCGGGCCGAGACCCCGAGTGCGATTGGACTTCGTGCTTGAGCCACCGGTAGCCCGACCACATGGCTTGATAAGCCCGGACGCCGAGCAGCTTGCGCGTGGCAGAAGGCAGGTCGGCGACGTGACCGTCCCGTTGGAAGTACTCCAGGTACGGCGATCGTTGGCGGGTCGGATCGGGCGGCGATGACACTCGGCTCACCTGACGGTAGGATGTCGTCGGCGGCCAAGCACCCCGAAACTGTCGTAGAAGCGGCGTACCCGGGCGTCGGTCAGCAACCCGCCGTGAATCTGCAAGACGTCGACCCCGCTCAGGCCGTTGGCCTCGAGGATCACCGGCTGCCCGTCGCGATCCATCAGCACGTCCCACCCCGCCATACGATTGAAGGGCAGGCTCGCGGCCGCCCGGATGACCGCATCGGTGATTCGCTCCCAGTGAGGCAGGACGGCGCCCGCGAGCTGGGCGCCGGTGTCGGGATGGTGGGTGAAGCGCCGGCCTGGCTGCTGACCTTTCACTGGGTGCGTTCGCCCGGTTCCCAGCACACCGGTGCCCAACGCGATGGGAGCCGAGATTCCGCCCCCCGTGAAGTTGTCGGTCGGGATCGTGTGGGCCGTACCGATGCGCTGCGAGGCGCGGGCAATGAAGGGCAACGGCTCGCCCGGGGTCCACAGCACGAGGAGCCGAATCGTGTTGGCGCTCTGGGGATACAGCCGATCCCAGAAGGCGCCTTGTACGAGGCGCCGCTCGATTAGCGTCGCATTGCTGGCCTGGCCGGCGCGCCGGGGCTTGGCCGCGAGATCGCGGATGAATTGCTCGAGGTCGAAGGGCTCGACGTCGGGGCCGCGCTGACGAAGAAACTCTCCGTTACGATACATCAGCAGGAAGATGCCCTGGCCACAGGCGCCGTCTTCAGGCTTCACGACGTACCCGTACTCGCTTCCCTCACCGCGAAGTCGCTCCAACAGTTCGGCCGGCTGAATGGAGCGGGCATCGGGGCTGAACGGATCGGCGAGGACCCGGCCTTCGTAGAGATACGCGAGCGTCTCCGCCTGCCGGAAACCGCTGGCGAGGAGGAAGGCGCGCAGGCCCATCTTGTGGTCGTAGAGGCCGTTCCAGGTATTGATCCGAGGGCAGCGCACAAAGCGCTGATAGTCGGTCAGGTAGTCCGCCGGGTCGTTCCGCGTCAGGTCATACAGCGCCACCGACTCGGACAAAAAGCCTCGGCGCCACATCCGGAGCTTGACACCCAGGGGCAAGGGGACCTTGATCGCCCGCTCGGTCTTCAGCCAGTGGGCGCTCGACCGGATGGTCTGATAGAGGTAGAGATCGGCCCTGCGCACCACGCCGGCGAGCCGGCCGCGAGGTGGGACCAGCACGGGCCCCCGAGAACCGGGCAAGTGACCTGCGTGTCCAGCCAGCATGATTGAACGCTCCTTCGCCACGGCGGCTACGGCCTCGCCGAGCGGACAAGAGCGTAGAGTGGTCAGGTCGGCACGGCGGAGTACCTCAATCCCTTCGTGGAGAGGATAACCGCGGCTCGACCGTCCGCCAACGGGTCGGCACCTTGCACTCGGAAGGGGCCCGGTCCATGATCCTCGGCACCGAGAACGAATCCCGTCTCGCAGAACCGTTCAGGGCGAGTGTCAACCGTGCTCCACGACCCATCCTCTCGCAAGTCTCAGGCGCTCCCATGACCGTACCGACACCGTCGCCGACGGACGACCGCATTACACTGGTCACCGGCGCGACCGGGTTTACCGGCAGTCGCCTGGTGCATGCCCTGGTCGCCGACGGGCAATCAGTGCGGGTGATCGCGCGCTCGGCAGTCCGGGCCCGGGACGTCCTCCCCGGGGGTGTCGAGATCATCGAGGGAGACCTCACCGACCCTGTCACCGTCTCGCGGGCGGTTCACGGCGCGGGTGTCGTCTACCATCTGGCGGCGGTCTACCGCGAGGCGAAGCACGGCAAGCTCACCTACAGCGACGTGAACGTCGGTGCCACCAAGCTGCTGCTGGAGGCGGCCCGTGCGGGCAAGGTCACCCGATTCGTGCACTGCAGCACCGTCGGCGTGCACGGGCACATCGCCAGGCCCCCAGCGGATGAGCAGTATCCTTTCGGGCCGGGCGACGTCTACCAGCGCAGCAAGTATGAAGGCGAGCGGCTCGCCCTGTCGTATGCGGAACGCTACGGCGTGCCGGTAGCCGTGGCGCGGCCGACGGCGATCTACGGGCCGGGCGACACCCGCCTGCTGAAGCTGTTCCGGATGGTCGCCAAGCGCCGCTTTCTGTTGCTCGACGGCGGCCGCGTCTTCTATCACATGGTGTACGTGGACGACTTAGTGCGGGGATTGCGCCTGCTGGGCTCCCATCCCCGCGCGGTGGGCGAGGTGTTCATTCTCGGCGGTGAGGAGTACCGTACCCTCGCCGAGCTGGCCTCGATGATCGCCGCGGAGCTGGGCGTTCCTGCGCCATGGATCAAACTTCCAGCCCGCCCGTTTCAGATGCTCGGGAGCATCTGCGAGCGGGTGTGCGTGCCGCTCGGCATCGAGCCGCCGATTCACCGGCGTCGGGTCGATTTCTACACGAAGAGCCGGGCCTTCACCATCGAGAAGGCGAAACGGCTCCTGGGCTATCGCCCGCTGGTCAGCCTCGAGGAGGGGATCGCCCGCACGGCGGAGTGGTACCGCATCAACGGCTACCTCGGCACGAGCGCCGATCCGGGCGCGCCCGCCGAGACTTCCATCGAGCACCTGACACGTGGCTCTCGGACTCCGGTGTAATTTGCCTGGCGACTCCTCACCCACGGACCTCCGCGAAGATGCGGACGTCGAATCGTCCTCGGACCAGTACGCTCAGCGATTTGCCGGCCCGGTGGGCGCGTGGTTTCTCGACGTCCAGGCGCGCCGCACGCTGGAGGCCCTGCGAGGCCTCACACCCGGCGCGACGGTGCTGGACGTCGGTGGGGGCCACGCCCAGCTCACCCCGGCGCTGGTCCAGGCAGGGTATGACGTCACGGTCGTGGGCAGCGACGAGCGCTGCCAAGCCCGCCTGCAACCCTGGACCAGCACCGCCCGCTGCCGGTTCGAGGTCGCCGATCTGCGGGCGCTGCCCTACCCAGATCGAGCGTTCGACGCGGTTCTGTGCTACCGGCTCCTGGCCCACAGCGTGGACTGGCGGCATCTGGTCGGCGAGCTGTGCCGGGTGGCGAGACGGCGGGTGGCGGTGGATTACCCGTCGTCGCGCAGCCTCAACCTGATCTCCGACCAGCTCTTCCTGCTTAAAAAGCGCATCGAGGTCAGCACCCGGCGCTACCTCATGTTCTCGCCGCGGGAGATCCGAACGGCGTTCGCGGCTGCGGGGTTCCGGGTGGCGGCGGAGTCTCCCCAGTTTCTGCTGCCGATGGTGCTCCATCGGGCGACCGGCTCGGTCGCCATCGCGCGCGCGACCGAGGGGCCGGCTCGCGCGCTGGGCCTCACCCGCCTCTTCGGGTCACCGGTCATCGTGCGGGCCGACCGCGTCGACTGAGCCGCCGGCGCGCGCCGCCCGCCCCACCCGGCGTGCCGGGTGGTTTCTGGCGGCGGCTGGTTTCACGTTCGCCGCGTTCGCCACCCTCACGCCACTCCCGGGCAATGCCGCGGCCGCCGCGAGCACGCCCTTCCGCTGCCTGGTCTGCGGTCCTCGGGGGGGCGTCGACGTGCTGTTGAACTTGCTTCTGCTGGTGCCGTTCGCGCTCGGCCTGCGCCTGGCCGGGGTGCCTGCCCTCCGCGTCGTGCTGTTCTCCGCCATCTTCTCGGGCACGGTCGAGTCCCTCCAGTTTGCGCTCATTCCCGGACGCGATGCCAGCCTCAGCGATCTTCTGACGAACACCATCAGCGGCGCGCTCGGCGCCGCATTGGGTAGGTGGCTCGGCACGCTTCTGTTCCCGGCGCCGGAGAACGGCGGTCAGCTCACGATCGCTGCCTGCATCGTCTGGCTCTCCACGCTCATGACGACCGCGTGGCTGCTCACGCCATGGGTGCCCGAGCTTCCGCTGCACGGATCGTGGGCGGGGAGCCTCGTGAGCCGGCCGGCCTTCAGCGGCACCGTCGCCGAGGCGACGCTCGCCGGTCTGCCGTTGTCGGATGGACTGCTGCTCGAGCCATCGCACGTGCGCACGATGGTGAACGGAGGGACGATAGATGTTGCGGTGAGCGCCCGCTCAGGACGACCGACCGATCGGTGGGCGCCCATCGTCTCGCTGTATGCGCCATCCGGCGTCGTCCTCGGCTTGAACCAAATCCGCCATGGCCTCGTCTTCGAGTATCCGGCCCGCTCGGCGCAACTCCGCCTGCGCGATCCTGCCGTCGTTGTCGAGGACGCCCTTCCGGATCGGGCCGGGACGGCGATGCACCTGGCTGCGGGCGCGCGCGAGCGGACGCTCTGGGTGCAGGCGAGCTGGCCGGGGCGATGGCGCCGCTACGAAACCACGCTCCGGCCGACGCTCGGATGGAGCCTCCTCCTGCCGTTCGAGTATGCCTACGACGCGGGAACCGACCTGCTCACTGCGCTCTGGATCGTGGGGCTCACGCTGCCGATCGGCTACTGGAGCCGGGCAGCCGCGCGCGGAGGCAACGCCTGGTGGCTGGCCGTACCGGTCCTCGCAATCGTGCTGGGCAGCGGCGGCGTGCCCGTGGTGACCGGGTACCCGCCGGCACCGGACTGGGAGTGGCTGGCGGCGACGGGCGGCGTCGCCGCGGGTTGGGTGCTCTACCCGGCCGCGGCTTATCTTGCCTCTCGATGCGGCTTTCCTTCCATCGGCGAATCCTCCTTGTCCTGATCTGCCTCGGTGCCCTGCCGACCGCTATCGCGGTGCTTGGCTGGGCGCTAACTCTCCGCTCGACCACTCCCGCCGAAGGGCCGCGCCGTGCGCTCGAAGCCGCGGGTGTGTCCGGCCGCGTTCTGCTCCAGACTCTGGATACGACGCGACTCCGACCGGCCGAACGGCGCGCGGTCGCCGATCACGCGGATCGACTGAACACGGCGCTCGCGCGGGTGCAGCAGGCCGACGCGTATGGCCGTTATTACTACGCGGGCGTGGGACTCGTGGTGCTGCTCACCGGCGGGGCGGTGGTGTACGCGTCCCTGCGGCTGGGCGGTCATCTGTCGCGGCAACTGAGCCGTCCGATCGATGAGCTGATTCGGTGGACCGGTCACATTCAACGCATGGAGCCGCTGCCACCGGATAACCCCCGTGAGGGTGCGCCGGAGTTCGCGGCGCTCCGCATCGCCCTCCGCGACATGGCGGCGGCCCTCGAGCAGGCGCGCTCACACGAGATCGAGGCGGAGCGATTGCGCGCGTTCCGGGAAACGGCGCGGCGGGTCGCGCATGAAATGCGGAATCCGCTCACGCCGATCCGGCTGGCAGTGGCGCAGCTGACTCACGATGGCACCGCCGGCTCGGAGGCGGTCGAGGTGCTGGTGGCCGAGTCGGATCGCCTGGAGCAGCTCGCGCGAGAGTTCATGGAGTTCGGCCGGCTGCCCGAAGGACCGGCCGCGCCGGTGGATCTGAACGAGCTGCTCGACGAGCTCGCCCGGACCTCGCTTCCGCCGGGCATCGAGCCGCGCCTGAGCCTCGACACGAGCATGCACGCAATCGTAGGACACTACGATCCGCTGCGCCGTGCGTTCGGCAATCTGATCCGGAACGCCGCGGAAGCGATGGGCGGATCGGGGACGATCGAGATCGTCACCTGTGCCGATGGCGAGGGGGCCCGAATCGAGATCCAGGATCACGGGCCCGGCATTCCGGTGGAACTCAGGAACCGGATCTTCGACCCGTACTGGACGAACAAGGCCGGTGGCACGGGACTGGGGCTCGCGCTCGCGCGGCAGACGATCGAGATGCACGGAGGGACGATCGCGGTACTCGACACGGCGGGGGGTGGCGCGACATTCCAGGCGCGGGTGCGCGGCCGGTGAGCGCAGGCGGCGGCCATCTCTTTCTCGTGGACGACGAGGCCAACATCCGGCGGATGCTCGCGGCGCTGCTTCGCGCTGACGGGTTCACGGTCGATGAGGCGTCCGGCGGCAACCCGGCAATCCTGATGCTCGACCGGGTGGATCCGGACGTGATTCTGCTCGATCTGCTCATGCCTCCCGGCCCCGACGGTCTGGAGACGCTCGCCCGCATCCGGGAGCGAGGCTGCCGCGCCCCCGTCATCATGATGAGCGGCAAGGCGCAGCTGACCGATGCCGTCCGCGCGATCAAGCTCGGCGCGTTCCAGTTCCTGGAGAAGCCCCTCGGCCCCGAACCGGTGCTCGCCACCGTGCGCGCGGCGATGGAGCTCAACCGCGCCCGCGCGGACACCCGCGCGCTCGCCGCCGAACTGGCACGGCGGGGCGCGATGGTCGGCAACAGCGCGGTCATGCACGACGTCCGGGCCCTCATCGATCGGGTGGCGCCGACCGAGACGCGCGTGCTCGTGACGGGCGAATCGGGCACCGGCAAGGAGCTCGTGGCTGCGGCGGTGCACGCAGGGAGTCCGCGTGCCGAGCGGGCGTTCGTGACCGTCAACTGTGCGGCAATTCCCAGGGACCTGGTCGAGTCGGAGATGTTCGGGCACGAGCGGGGCGCGTTTACCGGGGCCACCGAGCGCCGGCTGGGGCGCTTCGAGCAGGCGGATGGAGGCACGCTCTTCCTCGACGAGATCGGGGACCTGAGCGCGGAAGCGCAGGCCAAGCTGCTGCGCGCGCTCGAGAGCGGTGAGATTCAGCGCATCGGCGGTGAGAGCAGCCGGCGGGTGAACGTGCGCGTGGTGGCGGCCACCAATCTGCGCCTCGCCGACTCGGTGTCCGCGGGAGAGTTCCGGGAGGACCTGTACTTTCGACTCAACGTGGTCCCGATTCACCTGCCGCCGCTTCGCGAACGGCTGGATGATCTGCCGACGCTGGTCACCCATCTGGCGTCGCGAGTACGGCCCGGGCGCCCGGCGACGTTCACCTCCGGCGCGCTGGAGGCGATGGCCGGTTATGCGTGGCCGGGTAACGTGCGTGAACTGGCCAACCTCATCGAGCGGCTCACGATTCTCGCAGGGCCGGTCGTCGATGGCTCCGCGGTGCGACGGGTCCTGCGCGGCGGCCCCGCC
>JACDDX010000372.1 GCA_013816685.1 Gemmatimonadales bacterium | reverse complement strand
GCGCTGGGGCGCCACCCGGGATCGGCGGGCCGCCGGGCGCGCGCTGCATCGGCCCCATCTGCAGGCTGCTGTCGGTCTTCGGCATCTTCGCCATGGCGATCTCCACCGCGCGGTTCACGCCCGACTCGTGGATGTCGTACTTGCCGCGCTCACGCAGCACCGTCGCCAGCGCGGACGGCAGCGGGCGGATCCGCTGCTTGCCGCCCACCAGCCGAGCGAAGTAGGTGTCGAGCTTGAGCGCCGCGACCTTGTTCCGCTCGCCCTGCGCCGCGCTCTTGCCGCCCAGCGCTTCGTCGGTGATCCCCATTTCCATGCGCAGGGTGTCGAGCTGGCTCTCGTACCGGCCCCGCATCTCGGCCCACTCCGCCTGCGTCACCCGCACCTTCGCCGAATCGGCCTGCCGCAGCAGGAGCACGTTCTGCGTCAGCACCCGGGCGAACTGCGTGAGATTCGAGTCGTCGGCCTCCCGAAGCTGGGCGACATACTGCGGCGGCAGCGCCCGCATCCATCGCAGAAAGTCGCTGACCGTCAGCTCCCCGTCGCGATAGCTCACCAGCTCGGTCTTCGAGCCGCGCGCGGACTCCGGATCCTTGGCCGCGGCACGCATGGCCTTGGGGGCGCCCTTCGCAATGCGGAGCTTGCTGGTCATCGCCAGACTGTCCATGTACACCGAGTCGAGCCGGGTGCCGGCGCGCTGGGCAACCCAGCCGGTCAGCCGCTCGCGCACCGCCTCGGGGATCGGACGCTTGATGATATGGTAGCCGAACGGGGTCTCGACCACGCCGCTCACCGCGCCCGGCGCGAGCGACCAGCCCGCGCTGTCGAACGCTGTCACAAACGCGCCCTTGGGACTCGGCGGCAGGAAGCCCTGGTCCATCTTGCTGCCGGGATCGTCCGAGAGCGCCGTCGCGAGCCGCCCGAAATCATCGCCCTTCTTCACCTTGGCCAGCGTCGTCTCGGCCTTCTTGCGGGCGGCGCCGCGGATGTCGGGCGTCGCGCCCTGCGGCACGCGGAAGAGAATGTGCTGCAGCACCCGCACGGTGTCGAGCTTGTACACGCTGTCACCGGCATTGGGACCCAGCTTGCCCCGGCGCGCCATGAGACTGTCGTGCCAGTGGATGCCGCGAAGCTCCGCGATCTCGGGCCAGACCGCTTCCGCGATGCTCGCCGAGTCGGTGGGCAGCTTGCCGTTCGCCGCGGCCTGCGCGAACAACGCATAATCCACCCACACGTTCGCGACGAAGCGGCCCGCGTCCTTGCTGGGCTTCATGCCTTTGGCGCCGGTCATGATCGCGGCGAGCCGCTCGGGGGTGAGCTCCTGCCCGCCCCCCTCGGCGGCGGTGTTCGCGTGCGCGGAGAAGAGATCACGGACATTCGAGCAGCCGGCCAGGCTCAGGACGGCCAGGACCAGCAGGGGACCACGACGCATGACGGCTCCAGTTTCGAGAACGAAAAGGCGACCGGGGGCCGCCAGGAATGCTCAGCTCACTACCCTTCGCAGCGCCCGCACCAGCGCGGGCACGATCTGCTCGCCGCCGAGGCGGGTGAGTCGCAGCGACAGCGGCACGGTGCGACGCACCTCGGCGGCGAGCTGCACGTGGTCGAGCGCCGAGGTCAGGCCGGCCATCCGGGGCGCGGCGCCTTCGCGGAACGTGAGTCGCGTCTCGTCGCCCCGCACGATGACGTGCTGGAGACCGAGCGCCGCGCCCATGACGCGGAGTCGCGTCATGTCGAGCAGCGCCTCGGCCTCGGGCGGCAGCGGTCCGAACCGCTCCCGCATCTCATCGCGGAGCCCGTCAATTTCGTCGGGTGACGCAGCCCGCGCCAGTCGCCGGTAGAGGTCGAGCTTGGCATCGTCGTCGTCCACGAACGCGTCCGGCAGGTGTGCGGGTCGGTCGAGCACGACATCGGGCGGCGCGGGCTGGGCCTCCTCCGCCCGTCCGTTGCTCCGCAACGAACGGACGGTCTCCTCCATCCAGCGCAGATACAGATCGAACCCCACGGCGTGCGCGTGCCCCGACTGC
>JACDDX010000060.1 GCA_013816685.1 Gemmatimonadales bacterium | reverse complement strand
TCGCACGCGCGTGCGCCAGCAACCGGCTGGCGCTGGTCATCCCCTGCCATCGCGTCGTCCGGGGCGACGGTGACCCGGGCGGCTACCGCTGGGGTGTCGAGAGAAAGCGGTCGCTGCTGGCGCTGGAGGCGGGCTCCCGCAACGGCGGGTGCGCCGACTCGATCGAGGCGCGGTCGTCCTCGAGCCAGGGTGGGAGCACCAGACGCGAGCCCAGCGATTCCAGCGGCTCGTCCTCGGCGAACCCGGGCCCGTCGGTCGCCACCTCGAACAGGGTTCCCCCCGGTTCCTTGAAGTAGACCGACTTGAACCAGAACCGGTCGATGACCCCGGTCGGAGACCGGCCGGCGCGCTGGATGTCGGACCGTACCGTGAGTTCCGTCGCGTCATCCGGTACCCGCCAGGCCACGTGATGCACGCTGCCGGTGCCCCAGGTGCCGGCCGCCACCCCTGGCTGCTCCTGAATATCGATCACCCGCCCGGAGCCGCCCGGAGCGGCGGCGAGCCGGGTCCAGCCTTCCTCGTCTGCGATTTTCGTGAAGCCCAGCGTGCCGGTGAGGAACGCCGCGGTCGGCCCGAGCGCCCGCTCGAACAGCCGCACGCCGTGCAGTCCC
Organism: Gemmatimonadales bacterium; assembly: GCA_013816685.1. Lineage (GTDB taxonomy): Bacteria > Gemmatimonadota > Gemmatimonadetes > Gemmatimonadales > GWC2-71-9 > JACDDX01. The sequence continues at coordinate 7,831 of JACDDX010000060.1, read as the reverse complement.
CGGATCTGATGTGCCGGCGCGACCGGACCCTCGGCCCAGGGGGCGAACTCCCGGTCATCGGCGGTCTCGGTAAGCGCGAGGCCGAGCCCGTGAGGATCGGCGAAGGTCAGCGTGGACTCGCCGAAACGCACCACCGGGTCCGCGCTCGCGACGCGGTGCGCCGCAAGCCGGTCCCGCCAGAACTCGAGGCTGCCCACCGGCACCGCGAGGGCGACCTCGACGGCGAGGCCGTTCCCCCGCCGGCCTTGCGGGAGATCGGGCCATGGAAAGAAGGTGAGGTCGGTTCCCGGCGTGCCGGCGCCGTCCGCGTAGAAGAGGTGGTAGGTGCCGGGCACGTCCTGGTTGACGCTGCGCTTGACCAGGCGCATGCCCAGGACGCCAGCGTAGAAGTCGAGGTTTTCCTGTGCGTCGCCCGCTATGGCGGTGACGTGATGCAAGCCGGTGATGCCGGGCATGTCGCTTCTCCTCAGGCCTTGACGGCCTCAACGTCCAGGTGAACTCGCAGATCGTTCCCGACCAGCAGGCCGCCGGCCTCGAGCGCCTGATTCCAGGTGAGTCCGAAGTCGCGTCGGTCGATCCTGGTGTCCGCGGAGAAGCTCACTCGCTCGCCGCCCCAGGGATCCTTGCCCTGGCCCTCGAAGGTGGCGTCGAGCTTCACCTCCCGGGTGACGCCCCGGATCGTGAGATCGCCGACGACCGTGAAGCGGTCGCCCTCCTCGCGCCAGGCGCCCTGCACCCGCCGGCTCCGGAAGGTGATCACCGGAAACTGCGCCGCATCGAGGAAGTCGGGCGAGCGGAGATGCTCATCTCGCTGGTCCAGCCGGGTGTCGATGCTGCCCGCCGCGATCTCGACCTCCACGCTGGAACGATCGGCGTCGGTCTCGTCAACGGTTATGCTGCCGTCGGCGATGTCGAAGCGTCCCTTGACCGACGTGATCATCATATGCTTGGCCGCGACTTCCACGACCGAGTGGGTCGCGTCAATAGCCCAGGTCTGGGTAGCGGTTTCTGGAGTGGTGCTGGTCATGGCTGCTGCTCCTTGAGACGGGTAAAATCGCTCAGTCCTGAGATAACCAAAACGAATGGCGCCAGGTTCCAAGGCTAGCTATTCCGAGTTCTCCGGTAACGTGGCGTCTGCCGCCCGGCCCAGCGTGCGAAGCAGATGGATCGCCTGTTCCTGCTCGGTACGCGTCAGTCCGGCGACCGCCTCCGCCACCCGTGCCGCATGGGTCGGAAAGATCCTGGCGATCAGCGCCTCGCCCTTGCGGGTCAGCGTGGCGTAACGCGCCCGGCCATCCTCGGGACAGGCCTTCCGCTCGACCAGCCCCTTCGCCGTCAGTCGGTCCACCAGGAAGGTGATTCCGCCGCTCGAGACCAGGATTTTGCGCTGGAGATCGCCGAGGAGAAGCGGACCCTTGTGATGGAGCGCTTCCAGCACCCCGAATTCAGCCGGGGTGAGCCCATGCGTGGCGATGTCGGCCATGACGTGCCCGTGGACCGACGCGGCCGCCCGTGACAGCACGACCAGCAGCTTGAGCGCAACGGTCTCGCGCGGCGAGGCGACAGGCGGAGGGGCGGATTTCATCTCAGCACTAAGATAATCACCTGACCCCGCTCCGCAAGGCTAGGGCGCGGACTGCGGTGCCCGCAGCAGCGCCAGCTCCAGACTGTCGGCCAGGGCCTGCCAACTGGCCTCGATGATGTTCTCCGAGCAGCCGACCGTGCTCCATCGCTCAGCGCCCCGCGCCGATTCGATCACCACGCGGGGCCGGGCCGCCGTGCCCAGGTGCTCGTCCACGATGCGCACCTTGTAGTCGGCCAGATGCACGTCGGCGAGCGCGGGGTAGTGCGGCAGCAACGCTTTCCGCACCGCGCCATCAAGCGCGTGGACCGGACCGGTGCCTTCAGCGGCGGTGTGCATGACCTCCTCCCCGACGCGCAGCTTGACCATCGCCTGCGCGCGGGTGCCGCCGTCGGCGCCGCGCCGCTCGATGACGACGGTGTAATCCACGAGCTCGAACGGGGGCCGGTAGTCCGGTGCGGTGCGGCGCAGGAGCATCTCGAACGAGCCCTCGGCGGCCTCGAATTGAAACCCGCGGTGCTCCAGCTCCTTGACGCGCGCCAGCACCCGCGCCTCGCTCTCGCCGGCGTCGAGGCCGAGCGCGGCGGCGCGGAGTCGGACGTTCCGGCGGCCGGCGACCTCGCTCACCACCACTCGGCACTCGTTGCCCACCAGCGCCGGATCGGTATGCTGATAGCTGTCCGCGAGCTTCGCGATTGCCGCCACGTGGATGCCGCCCTTGTGCGCGAAGGCGCTCCGCCCGACGTATGGCGCATGGGAGTCCGGCGCCTGGTTCGCGACATCGGCGACGAAGTGCGAGAGCTCGCTCAGCCGCGCCAGGCGCCCAGGCGGGAGCACCCGCCGGCCCAGCTTGAGCTGCAGCGTCGCGATCACCGGCACCAGGTCTACGTTGCCGCAGCGCTCACCGTATCCGTTGATCGTGCCCTGCACCTGCGTGCAGCCGGCGCCGACCGCTGCCAGCGCGTTCGCCACTGCCAGCCCGGCGTCGTTGTGCGGATGGATGCCGAGGGGAGTGGAGAGTGTCTGCCGGACCGCAGCAACCCGTTGGGCGATCGTGTCGGGCAGCTCGCCCCCATTGGTGTCGCAGAGCACCAGCCAGTCGGCGCCCGCACCTGCGGCGGCCAGAAGCGTGGCCATCGCGTACCCGGCGTCGAGCCGCCACCCGTCGAAGAAGTGTTCTGCGTCGTAGACGACCTCCCGACCCGCCCGCTTGCAGAAGGCGACGCTCTCTTCGATCATCCGGAGATTCTCATCCCGGCTGGTCTCGAGGATCCGCTCCACGTGCAGCGTCGAACTCTTCCCGACCAGCGTCACCACCGGCGTTTCGGCGTCGAGCAGCGCGCGGAGGTTCGCGTCGTCCTCGCACCGGATGCCGGCCCTGCGGGTGCTGCCGAACGCCGCTACCCGGGCGTGAGTCAGCCCCGCGTCCCGCACCCGGCGGAAGAACTCGGCATCCTTTGGATTGGAGCCCGGCCACCCGCCCTCGATGTAGCAGATCCCGATGGCGTCGAGCGCCCGCGCGATCCGGAGCTTGTCCTCCACCGAGAGGGAGAGCCCTTCACGCTGGGTGCCGTCGCGCAGGGTGGTGTCGTAGAGGAGGATGTCCATGACCGGAAAGGGGCGGGAAGGAAAATGCATAACTATACGGCAAGCTATCCCCCGCCGCGGCAGGGTCAATGGCGCGATTCGGGGGTACCCAACTGTTCCCGGGCGATATTTCTTTACGGCGTATGGCTTCGCTCGAGACGATCATCGCGCGGTTCAAGGCCGCGGACCGTGACACCCGCCTGGAAACCCTGCTGGACTACTCCCGCAAGCTCGCCGCGCTCCCGGAGCGGCTGCAGCAGGAGAAGTCACTCGGGCACAGCCGGGTGCACGAGTGCCAGACTCCGGTTTTCCTCTGGGTGGAACTCGAGGACGGCATCGTCCACCTGCATGCCGACGTGCCGAGGGAATCACCGACCGTGCGGGGGTTCATCGCGCTGCTCGCCAGGGGATTGGAGGGCGCCTCGCCCGCGACCGTTGCCCAGGTGCCGAACGACCTGCTCGACCAGCTGGGGCTCAGCGACACGCTCGGCATGACCCGCACCCAGGGACTCACCGCCATCCTGCACCGGATCAAGCGCTCCGTCGCCCAAGCCGCCTGATGCTCGGCGTCCTCGAGCTCAGCGCCCGCGGCAGCGGCTTTCTGCGGCGCCGCGAAGCCGGCTATCTGCCGGTGAGTGGCGACATCCACGTCGGCGAACGCCCGATCCGGCAGTTCGGGCTCCGCGTCGGCGACGAGATCGACGGCACCAGTCGGCCGGGTGGCAAAGGCCGGGGCCCGTCGCTCGAGAAGGTCACGGCCGTCTTCGGCCGCGAGCCCGACGCCGTCCGCCAGCGTCCCGAGTTTACCCGGCTCCCCGCCGTCCATCCCACCGAACAGCTCCGCCTCGACTTCGGACTCAAGCGCTCCGGGCAGCCGGACCTCACCAATCGCGTCATCGACCTGCTCTGTCCGCTGGGCAAGGGGCAGCGCGCGATGATCGTCGCGCCGGCCAAGGCGGGCAAGACGATGGTGCTGCAGTCCATCGCGGAGGGGGTGGCCGCCAACTATCCCGACGCGGCGCTCCTGATGCTGCTCGTGGACGAGCGTCCCGAGGAAGTGTTCGAGATGGAGGCCGCGGGGGTCGGTGAGGTGATTGCGTCGAGCTTCGACAATCCCGCCGCCCAGCACGTGCGCATCGCCGAGCTCACGCTGGAGCGCGCGCGGCGGCGGGTCGAGCTGGGCGAGGATGTGGTGATCATCGTGGATTCGCTCACCCGGCTCGCGCGCGCCTACAACACCGTCGAGAAGGGCACCGGCCGCACGCTGTCAGGCGGCCTCGACGCCCAGTCACTGGAGCGGCCCAAACGGTTTCTCGGGAGTGCGCGCCGGGTCGATCCGGCGACCGGCGGCGGATCGCTCACCATCATCGCGACGGCGCTGGTCGATACCGGCAGCAAGATGGATCAGGTGATCTTCGAGGAGTTCAAGGGGACCGGGAACAGCGAGCTGGTGCTGAGCCGCGAGCTGGCCGAGCGGCGGATCTATCCGGCGATCGACCTCGTGGCCAGCGCGACCCGGCGCGAGGAGCTCCTGCTTTCGCCCGACGCGCTCGAGGCGTCGCACGCCTTTCGCGGCCGGATCGCGGGGATGCGTCCGGCCGACGCCATGCAGCAGCTGCAGACCGAAATGCGGCGGGCGCCCGGCAGCGCGGAGCTGTTCAAGCGCCTGGCGGAGCGCTAGTTCATCGCGCCGCCACGGCCGCCGAGCGATTGGCGGTCTCGAACTCCTGCATGAAGGCCACCAGCGCATCGACCGCGGCCGGCGGGCAGGCGTTGTAGATGCTGGCGCGCATGCCCCCGGCCGACCGATGGCCCTTGAGCCCGTCGAGTCCACGCTTGGTCGCCTCCTTGATGAACTTCTCCTCCAGATCCTCGGTGGGCGCACGGAAGCAGACGTTCATCAGCGAGCGGCTGTCGGGCTGGGCGGTACCGCGGAAGAACTCGCTCGCGTCCAGGTAATCGTACAGCCGCTTCGCTTTCGCCTCGTTCCGCTGGGCCATGCCCTGCAGCCCGCCCTCCGACTGTATCCACTGGAAGACCTCGCCCATCGCGAAGATGCCGAACGTGGGCGGGGTGTTGTACAGCGAGCGCTCGGCCGCATGGGTTCGGTATTGCAGCATCGTCGGGAGTGTGGTCGGCCCGGCCCCAATCAGGTCTTTCCGGATGATCACGAGCGTCACGCCCGACGGACCCAGATTCTTCTGGGCACCGGCATAGATCAGCCCGTACTTCGCGATGTCGATCGGCCGGCTGTACATGTCGCTCGACGTGTCGGCCACGAGCGGCACGCCGGCGGGCACGGCGGGCTCGGTGCGCCACTGCGTCCCGTAGATCGTGTTGTTGGTGGTGAGGTGCGCGTATGCCGGCCGCTCCGACCAGTGGATCTCCTCCCCGCGCGGAATCCGGTCGAAGTGGGTGGACTCGCCGGTGGCCGCAACGTGGGTCTTCCCCACGAGCTTGGCTTCCTTGATCGCCTTCTGCGCCCAGACGCCGGTCACCAGGTAATCGGCCGTACGCTCGGCGGGGAGCAGGTTCATCGGCACCATGGAGAACTGGAGCGACGCGCCTCCCTGCAGAAAGAGCACGTCGTACGAGTCCGGGATGCCAGCGAGGTCGCGGCAGGCGCGCTCGGCTTCATCGTGAATCCGGTCGAACACCTTGCCGCGGTGGCTGTGCTCCATGATGCCGATCCCGCTGCCGGCCACGTTCCAGAGCGCGTCCTGCGCCCGTCGGAGCACCGGCTCCGGCAGCACCGCAGGCCCCGCGCTGAAGTTGAAGATCCGATCGCTCATGCGCGTGTCCTCATGCCTGGGGTTTTCCGTCGACGGCGGTCAACTCGACGCTGATGATGTCGGGATTGCCGGTCCGGATCAGCGTCACCGCGTCGTCGGCAGGCTGCCCGTCCGTGTGGATGCGCGCAAGGGTGGCCTGCGCACCGTGGTAGATGATGTTCTCGACCTCTTCGACGTTGATCACGCGATCGGCGAGCACGCGGAATACGTGCGCCAGCACGCCCGGCCGGTTGCGATGCCGAATGGTCAGCACGTGCGTCGCCGAGCTGCGGGCCAGCCGGTTCACCACGTTGGGCACCTCGCCGCTGTCGCGGAAGACCCGGATGATCCGCACCACCTCGTGCGCGATGGCCACCTGCGCCTGCTCGGTCGAGGCGCCGATGTGGTGCGTCCCGTACACGCCGGGCTCGCGCACGATCGCGGGTGCGAATTCGGTCGATCCGCCGGCCGGCTCATTCTGGAAAACGTCGAGACCCGCGCGTATGCCCTTGGTCCGGATTGCCCCGGCCAGCGCCGCTTCGTCGAGCACCGAGCCACGGGACGTATTGATCAGATAGGCACCCTGCTTCATCGCCGCGAGGAACTCCGCGTTGACCAGGTGCTTCGTTTCGGCGTTCGCGGCGACGTGGATGGTGACCGCATCGGCAAGGCGGGCCACCTCCAGCGGAGTCTGCGCGTAGGCGACGCCCAGCTCCTCGGCTTCGGCGGGACTCAGGCTCCGCGACCACCCGACGACGTGCATTCCGAACGCGAGTGCGCGCAGCGCCACTTCCCGTCCGATCTGACCCAGACCAACGATGCCCAGCGTCCGGCCGTGGAGTCCGCGCGCCTTCGAGTATTCGCTCTTGTTCCAGCGGCCGCCGCGGAGGTCGGCCGCCTGATCTGGAATGCGCCGGTCGCACGAGAGCAGCAGACCAAGCACCAGCTCGGCCACCGCCACCGAATTCTTGCCGGGACAGTTGGAGACGAACACGCCGAGCGCGGAGGCCGCCGGGACGTCGATCGTGTCGATCCCGGCTCCGGCGCGGATGACCAGCGTCAGCGCGGTGCCGGCTCCCAGCGCCTCGGCCGACACCTTCGTGCCGCGGACGACGAGGACGTGCGGATCGACCTCACGGATCACTGCCGGCAGCTCCTCGGCCTTCGTGTCGGGCCGGGCGACCACCGTGCAGCCCAGATCCTTGAGTGCGTCCACGCCCACTTTTTCGAACTTGTCCGCGATCAACACCCTCATGCGCGCTCCGATGCAGGGGACAGCTATTCTAATTCATGCACGAAGAGGCCGCTCCGGAGCTTGGGCTCGAACCAGGTGCTCTTGGGCGGCATCACCTGCCCCGCGTCCGAGACCGCCATGAGCTGCTCCAGACTTGTGGGGTGCAGCGAAAAGGCGATGGCCATCTCGCCCGAGTCCACCCGCCGCTCCAGCTCCGCCGTGCCCCGGATGCCACCGACGAAATCGATCCGCTTATCGGTGCGCTGGTCGCGGATACCGAAGAGCGGCGCGAGCACCCGGTCCTGCAGCAGCGACACGTCGAGCGACGCGATCGGATCGCTGCGATCGATCGTCGCAGGGTCGAACTCCAGCCGGTACCAGGCGCGCAGGAGATAGAAACAGCAGACGCCCGCTCGGCCGGGGACCGGATCATCGGTGACGCTGACGTTCCCCGCCCGCGACAGTCGGGCGAGCGCTTGTGACGCGCTCAATCCGTTCAGGTCGTGAAGCACGCGGTTGTACGGCAGGATGCAGAGCTGACTGGCCGGGAAGAGCACGGCGAGGAACCAGTCCGACTCGGCGTCACTGTCGGATGTGCCGGTGGCGTCGCTCCGGCCCGCTCGGAGCTGGGTGCCCGCGCGCCAGGCGCTCGCGGAC
>JACDDX010000371.1 GCA_013816685.1 Gemmatimonadales bacterium | reverse complement strand
GCCACCTTCAGTTCCCCCTCGCCTGATGTCGCAACCGCCGAGCCGCCACAGAGCATGGGCGCGTGGGGGATCATCCGCGAATCACTTCGCGGCGAAGTGCACCATGACTTCACCAGCGGGCCGATCGGACGCGCAATCGTGCTGCTCGCGATTCCCATGGTTCTCGAGATGGTGCTCGAGAGCGTGTTCGCGGTGGCCGACATCTTCTGGGTGTCGCGGCTGGGGCCGGACGCGGTGGCCGCGGTGGGACTCACCGAATCGCTGCTGACGCTGGTCTACGCGCTCGCGATGGGACTGGGTATCGGCGCGACGGCGATGGTGGCGCGGCGGATCGGCGAGAAGGACCCGGAGGGCGCGGCCCGAGGCGCGGCACAGGCGCTGGCGCTCGCCGTGGGCATCTCGGTCGTGCTGGGTCTTGCCGGCGCGCTGCTGGCGCCGAGGCTGCTGGGTCTCATGGGGGCGAGCGCGAGCGTGATCGCGACCGGGCGGACGTACGCGACGATCATGCTGGGTGGCGAGGTCGCGATCATCGTGCTGTTCGTCGTCAACGCCATTTTCCGCGGCGCGGGCGACGCGGCGATCGCGATGCGGGTGCTCTGGCTCGCCAACGCCATCAACATCGTGCTCGGTCCCCTGCTCATCTTCGGCGTGGGGCCGTTCCCGAAGCTGGGCGTCGCCGGCGCCGCGATCGCGACCACGACGGGCCGGGCGGTCGGCGCCGTCTACGCGACGATCCGGCTCCTCCGCCAGGGGAGCCGGGTCCCCGTCGCCCGGCGGCACCTGGTTCCCGACCTCGGCGTCATGAAACAGATTCTCCGGCTCGGGTCGTCGGCGTCGCTGCAGATGCTGGTCGGCATGGCGAGCTGGATCGGGCTGGTGCGGATTCTCGCGGGGTACGGCAGCGAGGCGCTGGCGGGCTACACCATCGCGGTGCGATTGATCATCTTCGCGATGCTGCCGTCGTGGGGGCTCAGCAACGCGGCGGCGACGATGGTGGGTCAGGCGCTGGGCGCGAAGAAGCCGGAGCGGGCGGAGCAGTCGGTGTGGCGCGCGGGGTGGTACAACGCGGCCTTTCTGTCGGCGGTCGGCATCCTCTACTTCATCGGCGCGCCCCTTCTCCTCTCGGCATTCACGAGCGAGCCGGCGGTGGCGAACTTTGCGGTCCACTGCCTCCGCATCGTGTCGCTCGGCTTTCCGCTCTACGGCTTCGGAATGGTGCTGATCCAGTCGTTCAACGGCGCCGGCGACACCTGGACGCCGACCTGGCTCAACTTCCTCTGCTTCTGGCTGTTCGAGATTCCGTTCGCGTGGGCGCTGGCCCATCCGCTGGGGATGGGACCGACGGGCGTCTTCTGGGCGATCGCGGCGGCGTTCTCGGTGTCGGCGCTCGCGAGCGCGGCGGTGTTCCGGCGGGGACGGTGGAAGACGCGGGCGGTGTAGCTCTCAGCGGCGCAGGACCGGCACGAGTCATGGCTTCGTCGCGGTCCAGTCGCCCGACACACGTGCATCCTGCGTCGTCAGCGTGTGCCGTCCGGATATCGTCGCGCCCACTCGGGTGCCGGAGAAGACCCAGGTGGCGCCCTGTGCACTGCTGCCGATCCGGAACGAGACGACGCCGGCGGGTGTCACGGACGCCTCGGTCACGGCGACATCGCTGATCGTGGAGACCTCGCCCTGCACCGTGAGGGTCAGCGTGGCGGTGCCGCCCAGCGTCCCTGATTGCCGCGACGCCTGAGTGAGCGTGAGGCTGCCGGTGAGCCCGGCCTCGCTCCGCGTGGTGCCGTCGAAGCCGCCGTCGACGTTGTAGGCTCCGCTGACGTCAGGGAACGGATCGTCGGGACCGGTGCCGCCATCACCTCCGCCGCAGCCCGCCAGCGTGAGCAGCACGAACGACAATCCCACGAGAACTCGCGACATGGAATCTCCTTGGCTCTGGGCACCGAGTCGGCTACGGTTCGATCGTCAGAGCAACGTCGCGGGTGGGTGTGACATTGGGTTCGGGAGGTCGCATGACTCAGCTCCGCTGGAGCGGTAAAGT
>JACDDX010000370.1 GCA_013816685.1 Gemmatimonadales bacterium | reverse complement strand
GTCCAGCACCTCGCGCCAAGCCTCGTCGCTCAGCCGCCAGAGGGCGCCGTCGTTGGCGATGCCCGCGTTGTTGACCAGAAAGTGCAGCCCGCCGAGCCGATCGCGGGTCTCCTTGAGGAACCGCTCGATCGCGAGCCGGTCCCGGACGTCGCAGCGGCAGGCGAGCACGCCGATGCCCATCGCGCTGAGCGTCGTCTCGGTGAGCACCGCCTGCTCGCTCACGTCGCGCCCGGGCAGGTTCACATAGCAGAAGGCGACGTGGCAGCCCAGCTTGCCGAACTCGATCGCGATGTGGCGCCCGAGGCCGGTGGCGCCGCCGGTGATGACGGCGACCTTGCCGCGCCAGCCCTTCCGGACCGGCGCGGGCTGCGGTTCCTCGAGCGCCGCGCCGCTCGCCTCGGGCGACTCCCACTCCCACGAGGGGCGTTGGCCGAACCCGAAGTTTGGCAAGGGCATCGGAAGTCGAAGGTACGGTCCGAACGGGACCTCGGCAAGCTTCCCCGCCCGGCAGCATACCCCTTTGACCCCCCAGAATGAACACGCTAGCGTTGAGGCATGCGCTCTCTCCTCTGGCTTCTGGTGGCTCTCGCCGGCGCGGCCGGCTGGGGCGTGCTTGCGCTGCATCGGGGCGAGACCGTGAGCGCCGCCTGGCTGGTGCTCGCCGCCGTCGCCACCTACCTGGTCGCCTACCGCTACTACTCGCGCTTCCTCGCCGAGCGGGTCTTCGGCCTCAATGACCGCCGAGCCACGCCGGCCGAGCGGCTGGCCAACGGCCGGGACTACGTGCCGACGTCGCGCTGGGTGCTGTTCGGCCACCACTTCGCCGCCATCGCCGGTGCGGGACCGCTGGTCGGCCCGGTGCTGGCGGCGCAGTTCGGCTATCTGCCGGGCACCATCTGGATCGTGTTCGGGGTGGTGTTCGCGGGCGCGGTGCAGGACTTCATCATTCTGTTCGGCTCGATGCGCCGCGACGGCAAGAGCCTGGGCCAGATGGCCAAGGAGGAGACCGGCAGCTTCACCGGTATCCTCGCGATGATCGCCATTCTCGCGATCATGGTGATCCTGCTCGCCGTGCTCGCGCTGGTGGTGGTGAACGCGCTCAAGGATTCGCCCTGGGGTGTCTTCACCATCCTCTGCACCGTGCCGATCGCGGTCCTGATGGGTTTCTGGATGAAGGTCTGGCGGCCGGGACACACCATCGAGGCGTCGCTCGGCGGCGTGGTGCTGCTGATGGCCGCCCTGGTCGGCGGGCGGCACGTGGCCGAGTCGGCGGTGCTGGCGCCGCTGTTCACGCACTCGGGACTCACCATCGCCTACGCGCTGATCGCATACGGCTTCATCGCGAGCGTGCTGCCGGTCTGGATGCTTCTCTGTCCTCGCGACTACCTGTCCACCTTCATGAAGATCGGCGTCATCGTGATGCTCGCCCTGGGCATCGTGGTGGTGCTGCCGCCGCTCCGGATGCCGGCGATCACGCGGTTCATCGACGGCACCGGACCCGTGTTCGCTGGCAAACTCTTTCCGTTCGCGTTCATCACCATCGCCTGCGGGGCGATCAGCGGGTTTCACGCGCTGGTAGCGTCGGGGACGACGCCGAAGATGCTGGTGCGCGAGAGCGATGCCCGGCTGATCGGCTACGGCGGCATGCTGATGGAGTCGTTCGTCGCCGTCATGGCGATGTGCGCGGCCGCGGTGCTCGACCCCGGAGTCTATTTCGCCATCAACGCGCCGCTCGCCGTGTTGGGCGGCAGCGCGGAGTCGGCGGCGCGCGTCATCGGCGGCTGGGGCTTCACCGTCACGCCGGGTCAGATGAGCGCGCTGGCGGCGGAGGTGGGTGAGAAGACCTTGCTGGCGCGGACTGGCGGCGCGCCATCGCTCGCCGTCGGCATGGCGCACATCTTCGCCGGCGCGTTCGGGACCGGCCTGCTGGCGCTCTGGTATCACTTCGCCATCATGTTCGAGGCGCTATTCATCCTGACGACCGTGGACACCGGCACCCGCGTCGGCCGTTTCATGCTGCAGGAGCTCGCGGGGCACATCTGGACCC
>JACDDX010000059.1 GCA_013816685.1 Gemmatimonadales bacterium | reverse complement strand
CCCTGACATCGTGGCCCGCTGGGGTTTCGCGCGGATGCGATTCACGGGCTCGCCCTGGGTGCGCCGGAGCGAGACCCCGATTGCCGGACTCGCGGGCTCGGCAGGCAAGGCCGGAGGTGACGTGCTGGTCTCGACCATCTCGACCGAGGACCGCACCTCCCTCGGCTACGAGTCGCCGCCGGGGGTCATCGAGGACGTCGCCCGGCGCGGCGGCGACCGCGGCAGCCTGGGCAGCCAGATCAACGAGAAATCGCTGCGCATCGTTGCCACCGGTCTCGACGTCGGTGATCGCGCCGAGGCGTACCTGCGATTTCCCGCGGGTCCGCAGAGCGTGCTCAGCTACCGCCAGCTCCGGGTCTGGATGCGGGGACGCGGCCCGGGCTGGGAGGAGGGCGACCTCCAGGCGTTCATCAAACTCGGCGCCGATGACCGGAACTTCTATCTCTTCCGGTCGAACGCGAAGTCCATGACGTGGGAGCCCGAGTTCATCGTCGATCTGGAGGTCTGGCGCCGGCTGCGCGCCGAGCTGGAGATCCGCTGGCTTCGTGGCGATCCGCCGTCGGGAGCCGCGGAGTGCGGTGGCGATCCGGCGGCCTACGTTATCTGCGAGGGGCCGTACACCGTGCACCTCGCCGACCCCGGCATCAACCCGCCCAACCTCGCGTCGGTACAGGAGGTGTCCGCCGGCATCTACCGGGCGCAGGGCCTGGCCGTGCTGAACGAGGCCGAGTTGTGGGTAGACGACGTCCGGCTGGACGCGCCGGTGTCGGAGACCGGCACCGCGATGGCGCTGGACGCGCGCCTCGTGGCGTCGGATGTCGGCAACGTGTCGATGGCCTTCGTGCGGCAGGACGGCCAATTCCGCCAGCTCAACCAGGACCCCTCCTACCGCACCACCGGCACGCTGCAGGTCGCGAGCAACTGGCGGCTCGACCGCTTTCTGCCGACCTCGCTCGGTCTGTCGGTGCCGGCGAGCGTCAATTATGCCAGGACCGGCGTGGACCCTCAGCTCACCACCGGCACCGATCTCCGGGGCGCCTCGCTCCCCGGCCTCCGGAAGCCTACCTCGTGGAGCGCGACCTACAGCATCGGAGTGCGCCGGAGCCAGCGCAGCGGGAACTGGCTGGTGCACGCGCTGATCGATCCGCTGGGGCTCACGAGTTCCTACACCCAGGGGCGCACCGGCACCGAGCTCACCGATGCAAGCTCCAGGGGCCTGGCGTTGAACGGCACCTACAATCTCCAGATGCGGCGCCGTGGAGTGCGGCTGCCGTTCGCCGGCATCGCCGCGCGGCTGCCCCGCTGGCTCCGCGACAATTCGTCGCGTACGACCGACCCGGCGATCCTGAGCCTGGTCCCGTCCAACCTGCGGCTGACCAGCAGTCTCACCCGGAACGAGGGGGATTACTCGTCGTTCGGGGCGCCGGTCGAGCGCGCGCTCGACTCGCTGGTACGGCCCACGCTGTCGCTCACCCATCTCTGGCGGAACGGTGCCGGGCTCACCTGGCAGCCGCTCGGCATGCTCACCCTCAACAGCGATCTGGCGAGCACCCGCGATCTCCGCGTGTATCCCGATTCCACGCCGATCGGGCGGTTGGCGTATGCGGAGCGGAAGTTCCTGTTCGGCGTACCGGTGGGGGTCGAGCGCGACCGCACGCTGACCACCGCGCTCAACCTGACCCCGCGGATCAGCGCGTGGCTGCGGCCCCGCTTCTCGACCGCGAGCACCTTTCTGCTCTCGCGCACGCTCAACACCCGGCCGCTGGTCCGTGCCGGCGACGACAGCACCGGCGCGTTCATCCTTCCTCAGACGCTCAACAACGGCCGCTCGCGCGAGCTCGGCGTGTCGGTGGATCTGGCCCGCGCCTTCCGCGCCTTTGCGGGCGACAGCAGCGGCATCAGCCGCCTGCTCGCCCGGGTGCGGCCGCTCGACCTCCGCTCGCAGCGGAGCCGTAACTCCACCTTCGACCTGACCGACTTCGATCCGGGGCTGGGCTACATGCTCGGGCTCGGCGGCCTCGACCGGTTCCTGGGACAGGAGGGCAGCACAGCGGTGAGCGCGGTCGAATCGCGCACCACGACCGTCGGCTCCGGTGCCGACCTGCCTTTCGGCCTCTCGGCGACCTTCTCCTATTCTCTGATCCGATCCGACCGTTATCAGCGGATCGGTGACGCCTTTACCGTCACCGCCACCCGGCAGTTCGAATGGCCGGTGGGCAGCGTGCGGTGGACCCATACCTTCCGCGGCGGCCCCTTCGCGCTGATCGCGGCCGGCGCCGGCTTTCGTCGGCGCGAGGGCACGTCGGTGCAGATCGGCGAGGAGGTGACCAGCGTCGCGAGCGCCACGCGGTCGTCGTCGCTGACGCCGGATCTCCAGCTCGGCTTCCGGAACGGAATGAACCTGACCTTCTCACTCGCCAGCCGCGACCAGCGGAACGAGAACAACGGCAACGCGACGCTGCTCAACCAGGACGACCTGACCGGGGCGTTCAGCTATTCCTTCCGCGTACCCGAGTCGATCAGCCGATCACGCAAGCTGGTTCGAAGCTCGCTCACGGCCGTGTCGTCCAAGGCGCTCACCTGTCTGGCGCAGCGTCAGATACCCGACTGCTCCGTGACCTCCGACGTGCGGCGTCAGGAGCTGCGTGGCGGCCTCGACACCGACGTGTTCAAGACGCTGAGCGCCGGCCTGCAGGTGGGCTACACCATCAACGACGCGCGGAACCTCAACCGGCGGACGTCGCAGATCTTCCTGCTGACCTCGTTCCAGCTTAGCCTCTTCGCCGGAGACTATCGTTAGCACCCTGATCTGGAGCCCCATGCGCCGCGCCCCGCTGGTCCTGCTGCTGCTGACCGGTCTGCTCTCGTGCCGGGAGTCGAAGCGCCCCCGCGAGTTCGACGGACGCCATGCGTTCGGCTACATCGAAACCCAGGTGGGCTTCGGGCCTCGCATTCCCGGCACCCCGGCACACGCGCGGATGGCCGCCTGGCTCGACAGCCTGCTCCGGAGCCGTGCCGATACGGTTATCGCCCAGCAGTGGACGCACGTCACCCGCGGCGGCGACCGGCTACCGCTGGTGAATTTCATCGCTCGGTTCAATCCGCGGGCGGACAAGCGGATCCTCCTGCTCGCGCACTGGGACAGCCGTCCCAGTGCCGACGCTCCAACCTCTCCCGACTCGACCAGGCCAGTGCTGGGGGCGAACGACGGCGGCTCGGGCGTGGCGCTGCTCCTGGGCGTCGCCGACGTCCTCAAGCGCGCTCCGGCCACCGACGTCGGTGTGGACCTGCTGTTCGTCGACGGCGAGGACTACGGCGACTTCACCAACGATACCAGCGACGTGCTGATCGGGTCGCGCTACTACGCGACGCACCAGGTCTCCGGGCCCGCGCCGCTCTATGCGGTGCTCTTCGATTTGATTGCCGACAAGGAGCTGCAGATCTACCAAGAAGGAAACTCGCTCGTCGGGGCACCCGAGGTCGTCGAGCTGGTGTGGGATGCGGCGAAGGATCTGGGGTACGGCGGCACCTTCGTCGCCGCGCCCCGCCACACGCTGATCGACGATCACATTCAACTGCAGAAGGCAGGGCTGCGCGCCATCGATGTCGTGGACTTCGACTACCCGAGCTGGCACACGGCCGACGATACCATCGATAAGGTGAGCGCGCAGAGTCTCCAGATCGTGGGCGACGTCGCGGTCGAGCTGATCCGGCGCGAAGGTCGGTAGACTGGGCGGCGGCGCCCCGCCCGGCGTGTTTCGGGGTACCCGCTCCTCGCGCTGTTGCTGTACGATGCGGCATGTCGTCCGCCGAGCGTCGTGCTCTCGTCATGCTGCTGGTGCTGGCCATCGCGGGGCATGCGGTCCGGCGGTTCGCCACCCGTCCCGGCGACGCACCGGGCGACGTCCAACTGCTCGCCGGTCTCGCGCCCGGTAATCCGAAAGCCCATCGCGACAGCGCCCTCGCCCTGGCCCGTCCCCTCGAGGCAGGCGAACACATCGATGCCGACGTGGCCACCGCCCCCGAGCTGGCCCGCCTGCCGCGGGTCGGCATCGCCCTCGCCAAAACCATCGTCGCCGACCGCACAGCCAATGGACCGTTCGGCAGCCTCGAAGGCATCGACCGGGTACCCGGCATCGGCCCTGGCCTGCTGCGAACCTTGGCACCCTTCTTGTCTTTCTCGCGGCCTCTCGCTCCACGCACGCCGACCCTGCCGCTGGCGGGAGTGCCGGCAGCAGCAGCAGGCGGCGTCGCTCCCGCCGGCTCGGCCGGTCCGCTCGATCTGAACGCCGCGACCGTCGAGCAACTCGATGCGTTGCCGGGCGTTGGTCCCGCCAAGGCCGGGGCAATCGTCGCCTGGCGGGAGAGCCATGGGCGTTTCGGATCGGCCGCGGCGCTGGGCGACGTCAAAGGGTTCGGTCCAGCCGCGGTGGCGCGTCTGGAGGGGTTGGTGACCGTCCGATAATCCAACGATCAGTGGCGTCCTGCCCGGCTCGGCCGTGGCCGTCGCCGTGGCCGACCTCCACCTTTTCACCCGGGCATCCCCACGCGCATGGCGACTGTAGCGGCCGCGACCGAGAAGCTGGGCGAGATCCTGCTCCGCGACGGGCTCCTCACCCGTGATCAGCTGGGCCAGGCACTGGCCGAGCAGAAGACCAGCAAGCAGCGCCTCGGCTACGTCCTGGTGCGGCTCGGGCTGGTGCCGGAGATCGAGGTCACCAAGGTCCTGGCCCGGCACCACCGGATGCCAGCGGTGGACCTGTCGCGCTTCGAGGTGGATACCCGGATCCTCAAGCTGATCCCCACCGATCTCGCCACCAAGCACGTCATCTTTCCGCTCAAGCGCGAGGCACGCACGCTCACGGTGGCGGTGGCCGATCCGACCGACCTCGGGCTGCTCGAGGACCTCAAGTTCATCACCCGCTACGATCTGTTCCCCGTCATCGCGGGCGAGTACACCCTGCGGACGCTGATCGAAAAGCACTACCAGTCGTCCGATCAGGAGCTGCAGAACATCCTGAAGGACATGGAATCGGGCGGGGAGGACGTCGAGGTCGTGGCCGAGGCCGAGGAGGCGGCGGCGACCCAGGCGGAGATCGAGGACGCGCCGGTCGTCAAGCTGATCAACGGCCTGCTCATGGACGCGGTGAAGCGCGGGGCCAGCGACATCCACATCGAGCCGTTCGAGCACGAGATCCGGGTGCGCTACCGTGTGGACGGGGCGCTGCTCGAGATCATGAAGCCGCCGCTCAAGATGAAGCCGGCGCTCACCAGCCGCATCAAGATTCTCTCGCAGCTCAACATCGCCGAGCGGCGGGTGCCGCAGGACGGCCGGCTCAAGCTCAAGATGGGCAATCGCGTCATCGACTTCCGAGTCTCGACGCTGCCGGTGCTGTATGGCGAAAAGATCGTGCTCCGAATCCTCGACAAGGGCAACCTGACGCTCGACCTGGCGAAGTTCGGCTTCGAGGCCAAAGCCGAGCGCGACCTGATGAAGGCGATCCTGAATCCTTATGGGATGGTGCTCGTCACCGGCCCGACCGGCTCGGGAAAGACGACGACCCTCTACTCCGCGCTCTCCCGGGTCAACACGCCGGAAGTGAACATCATGACGGCCGAAGACCCGGTCGAATACAACCTGATGGGCATCAACCAGGTGCTGGTGCGCAACGAGATCGGCCTCACGTTCGCGGCCGCGCTCAAGGCGTTCCTGCGGCAGGACCCGAACATCATCATGATCGGCGAGATCCGCGATCTCGAAACCGGCGGCATCGCGATCAAGGCCGCGCTCACCGGCCACCTCGTGCTCTCGACGCTGCACACCAACGACGCACCCAGCACGATCACCCGTATGATCGACATGGGCATCGAGGCGTTCAACGTGGCGAGCGCGGTGAACCTCGTGGTGGCGCAGCGGCTGGTGCGACGCGTCTGCAAGGGTTGCAAGGGACCGGCGCAATACACCGAAACCGAACTGTCCTCACTGGGCACGGATCTTGACTTCCTCCGTACTATTCCATTCATGAAGGGTGCGGGCTGCGATACGTGCAGCGGCACCGGTTACAAGGGACGAGCGGGACTCTACGAGGTCATGGCGCTGTCGCCCGAACTGCGGCGCATGATCCTCCGTAGCGCCTCGGTCGCGGAGTTGCGCGAGCAGGCGGTGCAGGAGGGGATGCTCACCCTCCGGATGGACGGCATCAAGAAAGTCGAGCGCGGTGTGACGACCCTCGAAGAAGTGGTCAAGGAGACTGCCGCATGAGCTTCAACCTGCGCGCGCTGCTGGAAGAGATGATTCAGAAGGAGGCATCCGACCTCCACATCACGGTCGGTGAGCCGCCCAAGCTCCGGGTGGACGGCGACATCGCCTCGAGCTCGGTGGGCGAGGTGCTGACCCCGAAGGACACGCTGCAGCTCGCCTACTCGGTGCTGACCGACAACCAGAAAAAACGGTTCGAGACCGAGGACGAGCTCGACTTCTCCTTTGGCATTCAGAACCTGGCCCGCTTCCGGGGGAACGTCTTCAAGCAGCGCGGGTGTGTGGCCCTCGTAATCCGCATGATTCCCTTCAATGTGCGAACCTTCCAGGAGCTGAGCCTCCCGCCGATCATCGGGCGACTGGCCGAGCGTCCCCGGGGGTTGATCCTGGTGACCGGCCCGACCGGCTCCGGCAAGAGCACGACGCTCGCGGCGATCATCGACAAGATCAACAAGGAGCGGAAGGGCCACATCATCACGGTGGAAGACCCGATCGAGTTCATCCACCGCCATCAGTCCTGCATCGTCAACCAGCGTGAGATCGGCACGGACACGCGCACCTTCGCGAGCGCGCTCAAGTACGCGCTGCGCGAAGATCCGGACGTGATTCTGGTGGGCGAGATGCGCGACCTGGACACGATCTCGTCCGCGCTCACGATCGCCGAGACCGGCCACCTCTGTCTGGCCACGCTGCACACCAACTCCGCGGCGGAGTCGATCAACCGCGTCATCGACGTCTTCCCGTCGAACCAGCAGTCCCAGGTGCGCGCGCAGCTCGCCTTCGTGCTCGAAGGCGTGGTGACGCAGACGCTGCTGCCGAGGGCCTCTGGCCGCGGCCGCGCGATGGCCTGTGAGATCATGGTGGCGACGCCGGCGATCCGGGCCCTCATCCGCGACGACAAGGTCCACCAGATCTACTCGGCCATGCAGTCGGGGAAGAAGTTCGGCATGCAGACGATGAACGACGCCCTCTACCAGCTCTATACCGACCGGCAGGTGACCCGTGAGGAGTGCGAGCGCGTGTCGGGCGATCCGAAGGAATTCCTGCGCATGATCGGCGTGTCGCCGACCGAAGACATGGAGCCGGTGCCGGCCGAGCCGCGCGGCCGCGCCGCGGCTGCCAACGGATCACGGCGCTAACCGGGAGACCGACCGATGCCGCTCTTCGAATACACGGCGCGTCACGCGACGTCCGGACAGATGCAGAAGGGGCAGCTCGATGTCGCGAGCCGCGAGGACGTGAGCGCGCACCTGCGCAAGAACCGCATGATCCTGGTGAGCGCGCGCGAGGCGCCGAAGCAGATCAGCTTCAAGATCGGCGGCCCCAAGAAGGTGGGCACCCGCGACATCGTGATCTTCACCCGGCAGTTCGCGACGATGATCAACGCCGGCCTGCCGCTGGTGCAGTCACTGAGCATCCTGGCGTCGCAGACCGACAACAAGGCGCTCGCTGAAGTGACGAAGGCGGTGGTGTACGATGTCGAGTCGGGAAACACCCTGGCCGACGCGCTGGCCAAGCATCCCCGCGCGTTCTCGTCGCTGTACGTCAACATGGTGGCGGCGGGCGAGGCGGGCGGTATTCTCGATACCATTCTGCTCCGGCTCGCCACGTTCCTGGAAAAAAGCGATGCGCTGATCCGGAAGGTGAAGGGCGCCATGGTGTATCCGGGCGTCATCATGACCGTCGCGGCCGGCGCCATCGTCATTCTGCTGGTTTTCGTGATTCCGACCTTCCAGAACATGTTCGCGTCGGTGAACATGGAGCTGCCGCTGCCGACCCGGATCGTCATCGGGCTGTCGAACGGGCTGCTGCACTTCTGGTGGGCTATCCTGCTGCTGGCCGGCGCCATCGCCTTTGCCTTCCAGCGCTACTACGCCACGTCGGACGGCCGGAAGCGGATCGACGGGATGATGCTCAAGGCGCCGATCCTGGGCGACATCCTCCGGAAGTCGGCGGTGTCGCGCTTCACCCGGACGCTGGGCACGCTGGTGAGCTCGGGCGTGAGCATCCTCGAGGGTCTGGAGATCACGGCGAAGACGGCGGGTAACCGCGTCATTCACGACGCAGTCATGGAGTCGCGCCAGTCGATCGCGGGTGGCGAGACCATCGCGGCGCCGCTGGAGAAGTCGAAGGTCTTCCCGCCGATGGTCATCTCGATGATTGCGGTGGGCGAGCAGACCGGCGGACTCGACGAGATGCTGAGCAAGATTGCCGATTTCTATGACGAAGAGGTGGATGTCGC
>JACDDX010000369.1 GCA_013816685.1 Gemmatimonadales bacterium | reverse complement strand
ATGCCGGTGAGCCCGAGGCGACGGAGACCGGGAATCCCGAGGGCGAGGACGGCGAGTGGGTCGGGGCGCCGTCCGGCCGTGTGCTCGATCCGCCTATAGAGCGTGCGCGCGGCGGCGAGTGACACCTGCTGCTCGAGGATGATCCAGAGGAGTGTGGCGAAACCCTGGGGACGCCGCCAGAGCGGAGGGATGCCGTCACGGACCACGAGAGCGGCGAGTGCAGGGTCACGGAAGGAGAGGAGCTCGACCGCCTGACGGAGAGCGTCGCGGGTCAGGCGTGGAGGCGCACTCATGGCTACCGAAATCGTCACAGCTCCGCGGCGGTTCGTGAGTTGCCGCCATCGCTACTTGGTGCCGAACATCCCGCCGAGGCCCTTGGCGGCGTCGGCCAGTCCGCCGGTCGATCCGCCGGCGAGGGCGCTGTCGAGCTGCGACGCCATCGAGTCCGGCAGCTTCGATTTGAGGAAACCGAGAACGGTGTCGACGGCCGTGCGGGCCTTGTCCGGAGCGAGTCCGGTGCGCTGCGCGACCTGGTTGATGAGCTCGTCCATATCGATCCTCTCGAAGATGTCTGCCATGGATAACCGGTGCGCCCTGACCTGGGCATCATTTCCTGCTGCTAATGATAGCCGGATGCGCGGAAGGTCAGAACACTCGACGCCGTTCATCCGCACCGATCGTGCTACTATGCTATGCATCACCCGTCCCCCACACTTCGGCATCGCGATCGGAATGTCACCAGCTCACGCCCGCAAGTTCGCCACGCGCCTTGCCTGTACCGCCGCCGCCGTCGTCGGATGTGGCCGATCCGCCGTCCCTGCCGCGCAGCCCGCTCCCGAGCTTTCAAGGGGATCGGACAGTGCCGCGGTTGACCGGGCCCGCGCGGACAGTGTCCGCCATCCGTATACCGAAGCGGACGTCCGGTTCATGGCAGGCATGATCGAGCACCACGCCCAAGCGATTGTCATGGCGGGCTGGGCGCCGAGCCATGGCGCGGGTCCCTCGGTGCGGACCCTGGCCGAGCGAATCGTCAATGCCCAGCAGGACGAGATGGCCACCGCGCAGCAGTGGCTGGCCGACCGTCGGAAACCGGTGCCCAGGCCCGACACCACTGGCCGGAGCGTGGCCGCGCACCGCGGTACGCATTCGATGATGATGCCGGGCATGCTTTCCCCCGACCAGATGCGACGGCTCGAGCGGACCCGGGGACCGGCCTTCGACCGGCTCTTTCTCAACTCCATGATCCAGCATCACCAGGGGGCGGTCGCGATGGTGCACGATCTGTTCGGATCGTACGGCGCCGGGCAGGACGAGCTGATTTTCAAGTTCGCGTCCGACGTGAACGTGGATCAGACCACCGAAATCGCGCGGATGCAGCGGATGCTCGCCGCGCTGCCGCCGACCCGGTCGTGACTGCCCATCGCTCGCCGGTGAATCTCGTCGCGGACATCATTCGTACGGCCAACTCTGCCCTCACCAAGGAAGCATGCATGGCATTCGTGTCCCGGTACCTTCCCGTCGCGGCCCTCCTCGCGGCTGCCGCGTGCTCGCGCTCGACCACCGCCGTCGTGGACGGTACCGCGGCGCCAGCGGTCGCCCGATCGGAGACGCCGCCCAGTCCTGATCCCCGGATCGGGCTTCGCGGGGGCCAGATGGACGCCGCCGAGGCCGTGTGGAACATGCGGGTGCTGTCCCGGACGCCGCCGTCGCAGCAATTCGCCGGCATCACCAATTCCGACCTCGCCTTCACCGGACCGTATGCGATCCAGGGGAGCTACAACGGGTACCAGGTATGGGACATCTCCAACCCGCGCCAGCCCACCCTCAAGACCGCCTACGTCTGTCCGGCCTCGCAGAGCGACGTGTCGGTGTACCGGAACCTGCTCTTCGTGTCGGGTGAGGGACTGTCAGGGCGTATCGACTGCGGAACCCAGGGCGTGCAGGACACCGTCAGCCGCGATCGGCTCCGCGGCCTCCGCATCTTCGACATCAGC
Organism: Gemmatimonadales bacterium; assembly: GCA_013816685.1. GTDB lineage: Bacteria > Gemmatimonadota > Gemmatimonadetes > Gemmatimonadales > GWC2-71-9 > JACDDX01. The sequence goes on along the minus strand of JACDDX010000369.1, from coordinate 55 downwards.
GATATCAGCCATCCACGAAACGTCGGCAACGTCCAGACCTGCCGCGGCTCCCACA
>JACDDX010000058.1 GCA_013816685.1 Gemmatimonadales bacterium | reverse complement strand
GCGCCGGGCCCGCCGGCCGGCGTCGACCCCCGGCGCTCGATGCTCGTGCTGCCGTTCGACAACCTGCGCGACGACAGGTCGGTCGAGTGGCTGCGTGACGGCAGCGTCAGCATGCTCGGGCTCAACCTGTCCCAGTGGAACGATCTGTCGGTGGTGGACCACGAACGGCTCCACGATCTGCTGGCGTCGCGGGGCCTCATGCCGGGCAGCGACATCGGCCTCGACCTGGCTCGGCGGCTGGCGCGCGAGGCCGGCGTCTGGACCGTGGTACTGGGCGACTATGCCCGTGCCGGCGATTCGCTTCACCTCGTCGCCCGCGTCTACGATGTGGCGAGCGGACGGCGGGTGGACGTGGCCCGGGCCGACGGCCCCGCGAAGGAGGACGTGCGCCGGCTGTTCGACGACCTCGCGGCCAGACTGCTCGATCTCTCCGGCGCGCCCAACGAGATTCGCATCGGGCTCGCGCGCGCCACCACCCAGTCGCTCGAGGCGTTCCGCTCCTACCTCGGCGGTGTCGAAGCCCTCAACCGCTGGGATCTGGGTGCCGCCGAACGGGATTTCGACCGGGCGATCGCGCTCGACAGCACCTTTGGCCTCGCCTACTACAAGCTCGCGCTGACCCGCGGCTGGCTGGTCGGCGCCACCGACTCGCTCGCCGACCGGGCGATCGCACGCGCCACCACAAACTCCGCCAATCTGCCCGCCCACGAGCGCACCGTCATCGGGGCCTACCGCGCCTTTCTCGCCCGGGACTTCACCGAGGCGCGGGCGCTCTACCAGCAGCTCCTCGCGCGCGATGCCGGCGACGCCGACGCCTGGTACGGACTCGGCGAGGCCTGGTTCCACGACACCGCGGGCCTGAGCTCGGCGCGGGGGTGGAGTCGAGCCCTGCGCGCGTTCCGCCGCACCCTTCGGCTCGACCCGACCTACGCGCTCGCGTACGATCACGTGCACTCGATGCTCAGCCTGGCCGCAATACCGGCACCGATGCTCGCGCTGGTCAGCGCCGACTCGTTCACCATCACCCGGACACCGGCGGGCCGGATGCTGCTCGACAGCGCCGCGCTGGCGACCGCCACCCGAAGAGCGAGAGGCGAACTGCTCGCGACGGCGCGGACCTGGGTCACGACCCAGCCCGCGGCGGTACGCGCGCACGGCGCGATGGTGGATGCCTATCTGGTCGCCGGCCAGTACGACGCGGCACTGGCCGAGATCAGGCGGTTCCGCGAGATGACGCCAACGCATCCGGAGCTGCCGTTCGTGGAAGCGCGGGTCCGGTTCGCGGCGGGTGAGGTGGATCGCGCCGCCACCCAGCTCCGGCGGGCGCTCGACACCGCGACGGTGACCTCCTTCCGGGCCTATGACGGCGCACCGAGCGTCGTGACCGACATCGCCGCAGCCGCCAACGTCTTCGCCTACCAGGGCGACCTGGCCGGCGCGGCACAGGCGATCGATTTCGCCGACCGGGTGCGGCGCGAGATCATCCGCACGCCGACGTCGCTCGCCGACGGGCCGATGAGCGACGCATGGAAACGGATGGCGCTGGGCGAACTCTACGCCTCGGTGGGCGGCCCCGTGGCTGCGCTCCGGCAGGTGTGGCAGGGTGCGGCGGAAGCGGCCCGCTCCGCGCCGGCCAACGAACGCCCGCATCTCGCCCACACCGGCGCTACGGCGGCCATCGGTCTGTTCACGGGTCCGGCGGCCGACAGCACGGCGCTCACCGAGCTGCACGCCCTCTCCGGTGAGCCCCTGCCGAGGGAGGTGCGCGCGCTCCTTGCCCTCGGCCGGCACGATTCGGCCGCCGCGCGACGTCTGCTCACCACAGAGGCGGCGCCGAGCGCATGGTCGAATGGCGCGAAGCCGATGTACGTCGTGTACAGCCGGCCGCTGACGGCGCAAGCGTACTACCTCCTCGGTGATTACCAGGCGACGCTCCGGATCCTGCGGGACTTCGAGCCAGCCGGACTGCAGACCCGGGGATTCGATTCGCGGTGGGGCATCCTGGGCCGCGTACGGTTGCTCCGCGGTGCCGCCTACGAGCGGCTCGGACGGCGTGCCGAAGCGCGGACGGAGTATCGGCGGGTGCTGGCGCAGTGGCGCTCGGTCGATCCGGCGCTGGGCGAGTACGTGCGCCAGGCGGAACAGGGGCTGGCGCGGGTGGGGGAGTCAGCGTGAGGGGGACCGGGTTATCTTATCGACGCTGGCCGGATGCGATGGTCGCGAACGGCGCGTTGTCGGCGTCGTCCGAGGAAAGTCCGAGCTCCGCCGGGTAGACTGCCAGGTAACGCCTGGGCGCCGCAAGGCGACGGACAGGGCCACAGAAAACAGACCGCCACGCCTCGAGCTTCACCGCCCGGGATCCGTGGTAAGGGTGAAACGGTGGGGTAAGAGCCCACCGCGGCGCTGGCAACAGCGACGGCACGGCAACCCCCAGTCGGAGCAAGGCCAAATAGGCGGCGAGGTGTGACCCACACCGACCATCCCGAGCCCGAGCGCAAGCGGAGGTGAAGGAAGCCGCGGGTAGGCTGCTGGAAGCGGTCGGCGACGGCCGCGGGAGACAGATGACCATCCTGCTGCCGGGGCGACCCGCGCAGGAGAACAGAACTCGGCTTACGGCCCGACCAGCGCCGGCCCCCCGGACCTTCGCGTCCGGGGGGCCGTCTCTCTGCGCTAATCACTCGTCTGTGAGGATACGGGATGCTGCTTCGCCTGCTGGTGCTCTCCGCCCTGTCCGTCGGTGCCGGCGCCGCGCCACCGGACACCGGCGCACCCACGACGGTCCGCTACCGGGTGGACCAGACGCTGAGCCAGGAGGTCGATCCGTCGGCGATGGGCGGCACCAGGCAGACGCTCACGTTCACGACGTCGAGCTTCGTCACCGTGACCATCGCCGACAGTGCCGGCGGCAGGTCGGTGCACGTGGTGATGGACTCGGTGAAGGGCGACAGCGCGACACCGATCCCGAAACCGGTGCTGGACAGCGCGAAGGGCTCGGCATTCCACGGTTTCCTCGACGGACAGGGCAAGCTCGACGGGCTGGAGCCGGTCTCCGAATCTGGCGCGGGCGCCCGGGTGCAGGGGCTCCTGGCGGATTTCTTTCCCTGGGTACGCGCTGGACTCAAGGCCGGTCAGCGGTGGTCGGACACCACGGCGCGCAAGACGGGGCAGGGGACCGACAGCGTCACCGTGCGCCGGGTGACACGCTACGCGACGGCTCCGGGCCGGCATCCGAAGGCGCGCCAGGCGGTCCAGGTGACGAGTGACTTCACCTCGTCGGTCGGTGGGACCCAGACGACGCCCAGCGGGCCCGCGAAAATCGAAGGCACCGGCACCGGCAGCGGCACCTACTACGTCACCCCGGACGGCCGGTATCTGGGTGGCGACTGGCGACAGCGCTCCGAGCTCAAGGTCACAGGATCGTTCGCGCCCAAGCCGCTGCCGATCACGGTGGCACAGACTATCAAGGTTACCGTGCTCACATGAGTGCGCACGTCCTCAGCGGCCTCGTCCTGAGCGGCCTCGTCCTAGCCGGGGTGCTGGCCGGCTGCGGGTCGGCCACCTCGACCGCGCCCGCCGGCACGCCGGCACCATCGCGACCGGGCGAGTCCGCGACGACCAATCGCGGCACGCCGGCACCGAGGGGCGATGCCTATCACTATCGCCCGACGAAAAGCGTACGCTACACCCTCAACCGCCACGACAGTCTCGATCTTCAGCTTCCGGGCGGCGCGTCGCAGGTGCAGGTGGTGGATCGGACGGCGTTCCTCCGGGTGAGCCTCGCGGAGGCGTCCGGCGGGTTCCAGGCGATGATCGTGCTGGATTCGTTGCGGGGGACGTCGGGCGGGCAGCCGTTGCCTTCCGATTCGCTCTATCTGGCGAGCGGAACGCGGTGGACGGCGCAGCTTTCCCCGGCCGGCCGCCTGTCGGGCGTTCGCGCGGACAAGGCCAGCTCGCTGGGCGATCAGGTCGCCTCGAGTCTGCCGCTTCTGTTTCCGACGCTGCCGGCCGGCGGTGCGAGGGCGGGAATGCAATGGTCCGATAGCGCGCAGGCGCCAGTCAAAGCCGACGCCTTCGACGTCACCGAGCAACTGGTGACGCATACCCGCGCCGTCGAGGGTGAGGAGCCGGGCGGCACGAGGGCGCTGAGGCTCGAGAGCGCCGCACGATACGCGCGGAGCGGAACCGGGAAGCAGGCCGATCAAACGCTTGAGATGACGTCGAGCGGCGCTCGACTCGGTGTCGCCTACCTGGGCCGTGACGGCACCCTCCTGGCGGCCGAAGGCAGCGACTCGGGCAACATGACCATCACGGTGCCAGCGGTGGGGCAGACCGTGCCGGTCAAGCAGTCGGCGCGCTACCGGATCCGGAAACAGTAGAGCGCGTCCCTCGAACTGTGCCGAGGCGATCGCGTGAACGGGGCCACACCTGGTGAGGTGCGGCCCCGCTCGCTTTTTTCGTCCGGTGCTCCGCTCGCTTCGCTCGACTGCGGGGCCGCTCACGGCTCCCGCACCCAGCTTGGCCATCGAGCATCAACCGAGGATCAACCGCGCCGTCAGAAGACCTGATCGGGATCGCGACCGAGCTCCTGGACGGTGCGGACCGGCACCCGGCCGGGCCGCGTCTCGTCCTCGGTGCTGTCGCCGCTCCAGAGATCCATCGCGCCGGTCGTGATGCGGCCCAGCCCGGAGCGGAGCCGGCGACGCACGTCTTCCCCTCGGTGCGGGGTGAGCAGGAGCGCGGCGCCCGCGCCCACCATGATGCCGGCGAGCACGGCGAGGGCGAGGGAACCGCCCGAACGACCCTGGGTTCGCACCATCTAGTCCACCAGCCGAAGCGGCATGACCAGCGTCAGATAGCTGGCCGGGTCATTCCAGCCGACCGGCTCGCAGGTCGCGGCGCGTTCCGGTGCCTTGAAGGTGAGCCGGACCTCGTCACTCGGGATGAACTTGAGAATCTCCAGCAGGTAGGCGGCGTTGAACCCGATCTCGAGCGGCTCGCCGTCATAGGTCACGGTGAGCTCCTCCTGCGCTTCGCCTAAATCTGGCGTCTGCACCGACAGCTTGCACGATCCGCCGGCGAAACCCATCCGGATCCGGTGGGTCTGGTCGCTCGCCACGATGCTCATGCGGCGAAGGGCGGACGTCAGGGCGGCCTTGTCGGCGGTGGCGGTCTTGTCGTTGTCGCGGGGGATGACCTGCTCGTAGTTCGGGTACGGACCCTCGATCAGGCGGGTAAACACCTGGGTCGAGCTCGAGCGGAAGCCCAGGTGATTTTCGCTCCGCGCGATCTCGACGTCTTCCTCGGAGCGGAACAGCCGGCGGATCTGCTCCAGCGCCTTGGGCGGCACGATGAGGTCGGCCTGGGCGCCGCCGGCCGTACTCACCGGCACGTCCATCCGCGCCAGTCGATGGCCATTGGTCGCCACCATGCGCATACGCTCGGGCCGCAGCTCCCAGAGCACTCCATTGAGGATCGGCCGGCTTTCCTCCGTGCTGGCGGCGAACGCCACGTGCGCGATGAGCTTCTGGAGATCCTTCGACGAGGTGCGCCACCCGTTCTCGAACTTCACCGTCGGAAAGGCGGGAAACTCCTCGCGCGGCAGACCGAGGAGCCGGAACCGGGAGCGCCCGCACTCGATGGTCACCCGCTGCTCACCGGACGCGGTGAGCCGGATCGCCGCGCTCGGCAGCTCGCGCACGATCTCGACCAGCTTCCTGGCGGGCAGCGTGATGGCGCCCTCCTGGTCCACCGAGGCGGGCACCGTCGTGCTCACCGCAATGTCGAGGTCGGTGCCGGAGAGCCTGATGCCGTCCTTCGTGGCCTCGAGCAGGATGTTGGACAGGATGGGCAGCGTCGTTTTGGCCGGAACGCTGGCGGCCACGGCGACGAGACCTTCCTGGAGTTGCTCCCGCGTGATCGTCAGCTTCATCCCGCTCCTCGGCATGCTATAAGCAAAGACTATTACACCAGTATAAAAGAACTAGCAGTAGCAGTAGAGGGTCTGGATATGTGGACCGGCGCGCTAACCCGCCGTCGCTGTTGTCTGTTCGACGTCACGTTCATGTCGACTGCGTGTGTCGAGTGGGGACCACTGCGCGATTCGTCCACCACGATCCAGAGTTCCCACAGCCACGCACACGGCGCGGGGATTATTCTGCGCACAACTCCTGGCGCGCATGCTCGATCCGCTCGCGGAAGGCGCGATCGCGCGTCATCTGCTGCGTCACCTTGTCGACGCTGTGAATGACGGTCGAATGATCGCGCCCGCCGAACGCCTGGCCGATTTCGACGAGCTGCATCTCCAGCAGCTCGCGCGCAAGATACATCGCGATCTGGCGCGGGACCGTCAGCGTCTTGATTCGCGCCTTGCTGCGCAGCCCGTCCGGCGTGACGCCCCAGCGACGCGCCACGACCTCCTGCACCTTGTTGATGGAGGGCAGCGCCCGCTCGGCCCCGTCGGCGCCTTCGCCGGGCCGAATCTTGTCGGAGAGCGCCTCCCGCGCCAGCTCGATCGACACTTCCTTGTGCTTGAGCGACGCGAAGAGGAGCAGCTTGATGATACAGCCCTCCAGCTCGCGCACATTCGAGCGCACGTGCTCGGCGATGAAGCGCAGCACGTTGTCGGGAATCGTGGTCTCGAGGTGGTCCTGCTCCTGCTTCTTCCGGAGAATCGCGATGCGGTGCTCGAGATCCGGATGCCCGACGTCGGCCACCATACCCCACTCGAACCGGCTCACCAGCCTCGCCTCCAGGCCCGGCAGCTCCTTGGGCGGACGGTCGGAGGTCAGCACGATCTGGCGGTTGCCCTCGTACAACGCATTGAACGTGTGGAAGAACTCCTCCTGGGTCATCTCCTTGCCTTCGAGGAAATGCACGTCATCGACCAGGAAGAGGTCCACGTCGCCACGATAGCGCCGCCGGAACTCGGGCATGGTTCGGCTGTGGATGCTCTCGATGACCTCGTTGATGAACTGCTCGGCCCCGACGTACAGCACCCGGGTCTCGGGGACCCGTTCGCACACCGTATGCGCGATGGCCTGCATCAGGTGGGTCTTGCCAAGCCCGGTGGCGCCGTAGATGAAGAGCGGATTGTACGTCTTGCCCGGCGATTCGGCGGCGGCATGGGACGCCGCAGCGGCGAGCTCGTTGGATTTGCCGATCACGAACGTATCGAAGGTGTAGCGCTCGTTCAGCGGCTGCGTGCTCGAATTGGCGCTGCCGTGGCGACCGTTGGTCGCGTCGCCGTTGGCGCGCGCGGCGGACGGTGGAGGGGCCACGAAGAAATCCATCTGTGGACGCGTCTGGCGATCTTCCTGTACCCGGAACACCACCGACGTCGGCTGGCCCAGTACCGGCTCCGCCAGCCGCGAAAGCAACTCCGCGTGCTTCATCTCGTTCCATTCAACCGCGAACTGGTCCGGAGCCCCGACGATCAACCGACCCCCATCGAGGGCGATCGCCTCGGTGGGCTCGAGCCAGGTGCGGACCGTATGATCCGGGAGTTCGCGGCGCGTCTCGTCGAGGATGCGCTTCCATGCTTCTTTGGCCGACAGCTGCATCGCGACTCGAAACGAGGTGGGGGACGTCCTTGGGGGAGAGATGTTACGGGCCGCTTGTGGAAAAGTCAACCAAAGCGCAGCGGGAAAAATTGCGGCAAGAATTTCGGCTCACAGCGCGGGTTTTCGAGCCGCCGGACAACGCCGCGCGACCGGGTGTGGAGCTTGACCCGAACTGGTCTGCCAAGTAGGTTCCCGGGCTCACTTTGGAGGAACGCAGCGATGAAGCCGTCGTATCGCCCGCGCAACAAGCGCCGGATCAACAAGCACGGATTCCGCGCGCGCATGGCGACGCGGTGGGGACGCGCTGTCCTGTCGCGGCGGCGCAAGAAGGGCCGCAAGCAACTCACCGTGCGGCTTCCCTCGAAGCACGGGGGCTCCTGACGAACTCGGCGCGCGTTCCACGAGCCCGACGGCTCGCCCGCGCGTCCGACATCCGTCACTGCCTCACGACCGGCCGACGCCGGCGCCTCAGGCACCTGGACATGCTCTGGACCGACAATTCGACGGGCCATCCGCGGATGGGACTGATCGTTCCCCGGTTCCAGTTCTCGGCGGTGGCCCGCAATCGTCTGCGGCGCCGCCTCAAGGAGGTCTGGCGCCGCGACATGCAGATGCGGCAGCCGGTCTGGGATCTGATCATCCGAGCGCGGCGCGAGGCCTACGCCGCCACCTTCCCGGTGCTGCGTGCGGAGCTGCTGGCGTGGCGCGACGCCGCCATGCCCGGATGACGGATGGCGCTCGCACGGCACGATCCCGTGGCCCACACGCTCCTTCGGCTGCCCGCGGTCGTGCTCGCCGCGCTCATCCGCGGCTATCAGCTCCTCCTGTCTCCGCTCCTGCCCCCCAGCTGCCGGTTCCACCCGTCCTGCTCCCGCTACGCGCACGAGGCGATCGTTCGCCACGGCGCACTCAAGGGGACATGGCTGGCGGTGCGCCGGCTCGCCCGTTGCCATCCGTTTCATCCGGGT
>JACDDX010000057.1 GCA_013816685.1 Gemmatimonadales bacterium | reverse complement strand
CGCAACTGATAATGGCGCAAGCTTGTCTCAGTCACGCGCGGGAGAACCCCGGCCTCGGCGCTATCGGCAAGGTGCAGAAGGGGCGGGCCGCGCTCGATCGCGCGATCATGCTGGACCCGGACAATCTCGAGGCGCGGACGACGCTGATGCAGTTTCTGCTGCAGGCGCCGTCGATCGTGGGTGGGAGCAAGTCGAAGGCGAGGGGCCAGGCGCAGGAGATCGCCCGGCGGAATCCGCTGCGTGGACTGCTGGCGCGGCTCGAGATCGCTGCCGCGGTGGGCAAGGAACGCGAACTGGTGCAGGTCTACGACGAGGCAGCGCCGGTGCTGGGCACTCCGGCCGACTCGGCCGGCACCGTGAGCCGGGCGTTTCTCAGCACGGCGAGCAAAGTGAAGGACGGCGAACTGCGCGAGATGCTGACCGCCAAGCTGCGGGCGGCGAGGATAACGAGTCGCGGCTAGCCACCCCCGTCGCTGATTGTCGCCCCCGCATCCCGGCCTTATAATTCCCGCCCTTCGGCCAGGTAGCTCAGTTGGTAGAGCAGCGGACTGAAAATCCGCGTGTCGGGGGTTCAATTCCCTCCCTGGCCATCCGGAGTTCGCATGGTTTATCGGGAGCGGCCTCACGACGGCCGTGGAGCGTCACCTAACTGGAATTAGAGGGCGTCCAGCCGGGGGACCGAGTCCGCATCAGGACCAGTTCTTGTCAGCCTGCATATGCAGCCGTCCGGCGGCATCGATCACGTCCTGCAGCTCCACCGGGTCGCTGAAGGGATCCTCGTCGAGCTCGGTTACGCGGTTCAGAATTTTCTGCCAACGGCGCAGCTCCTGGACGTAGGGGTCGAACGCAACGCGCCGGAGGTCGCCGCCCTCCTCGACTAGATCACAGATGCCGTTGTGCAGCCACTCGCCCGTGTGCCAGTTGGGCATGTCCACCGCGGGGAAGAGGCAAACGCCATGCAGGTCGATCCCCCGGGTCACCGCCGCTAGCGATTCCTCCATCACATCCTTGAGCCACGCCGGCCGGCCGTCGCCCAGTCCGCTGGTCTCGCCGATGATCATGGGGCGCTGATAGCGGTCCCACACGTCCTGCAACATGTCACACAGCGGCCGGATGCGCTCATCGCGTGGCCCCATCGCGGCGTGCGGCCCATGATCCCGATACTCCATCTGACCAAAAGCGTAGCAGTTGGCGCCGATGATGTCGAGCACGTCGGGGGCGCCGCCCAGCTCCGGATGCCGCCGTCCGGCCAGCACGTCCCAGGCAAAGAAGGTGTCATCGGCCGTCTCCTCCCGCGCCTCATCGGCCAGATCCGGTCGATCTTTCGGAGGGACCACCTGAATCAGCGGCTCCATATGGATCATCCGCGCCTCGGGACATACCTCCCGGATCGCACGCACCCCCGCAATCGCGGCGCGGCAGAGCGCAAAGCGAAAGCGGAACCGGTCCTCCCGGGTCGTATGGTGCGGCGCCACCCAACCCCACTCCCCGCCGCAGAACCCCCAGAAGGTGATCTCGTTGATCGGCGTGAAGTACCAGGGGCCGTGCACCCGGGCGGTCACGTGCTCGGCGGCCGCGCGGCAGTACCGCGCGAACCGCTCCGCGAAGTCGTCCGCGAACGGGTCCAGGCCGTCCGGGTAGCCGTAGTGACAGAGGTCCCAGATCGGGAGGACCTGGGCCCGGGCCATCGCCTCGATGACCGGCTCGAGGCGCGTGAAATCGTAGCGGCCATCGCGCTCCACCAGCGGCCAGGGCACCCCCTCGCGCGATACCGCGATGCCTAAGCTGCGGAGGAGATCGTAGTCCTCTTGTGCATGCTCACGGTGCCGGGTCTCCTCCACCAGGTCGCGGCGACCCTGGTCTCTCCAGAGGAACGTCGAGCACTCGAATCCCGAGAGGAAGAAGGTCGGGAAGATGCCGGGCCGGCGAACCATGTGTGCTTCCTTTCGGGCTACCAGTCGCTCAGGCTCGCGAACTGATCGCTGAACGACCTGATCGCGATGATCAGCCGGTCAGATTTCCACCACCAACGCATGACATACGGTGGCGCCGGCGTCGCACACGCTGGCGCGGAGGCGGCCGTGCGGGCGGCGATCGCTGCCGGGCACGAAGGCGGAGGGCGGCGCCGAAAAGTAGGCGGAGTCGGGCGTGAGCTGCGGGGATCGAAACCGTACGATGCCGCCGTCCCTGAGCTCCAGCGCGGGCGCGAGCCGAGCGTTGATCTTGAGCCCCGGCGCGGCGACCAGGGTAAGCCGGGTGCCGCCGTCCGCGGTCGCGACGGCCACCCGCAGGGGCTCGGGCGCGCTGCTACGCGCACAGCCTGCCGCCACCAGCGCCACCCCGAGGAGCACCCGTGTCATCGGTCCCTCATTCGGCCAGGAGCTCCCGAATCCGCTGATCCCAGATCCGGTAATTCCGGTCATTGAGATGGAATTCGCCCGCACCCTCGTACCGCACCTTCCCCTGTTTGTCGATCAGCACGAAGCTGGGCCACGCGCGGATGCCGTACAGTCGCCAGGTCCTGGAATCGTTGTCCTGCGCGTTGGGGTAGGTAATGTCATACTGCTTCAGCGCGCGCTCCAGGTTGCCCTTGTCGTGCTCGCCGGCGTAGGGCGGAAACTCGGGAGTGTGGATGCCGATCAGCGTCAGGCCCTTGTCACGGTACTTCCGATCGAGATCCACGAGCGATGGGACGGTGTTGGTGCAATTGTAGCAGGTGAACACCCAGAAGTTGAGCAGCACCACTCGGCCCTTCAGCCCATCGACCGTCAGCGGCTGTTCGGTGTTGAGCCAGCTCGCATTGGCCCAGGATGGTGCGGGCCGGGGCGCGGTGCCGGCGGCACCGAGGGTCAGGGCGGCGATTGTGAGAACGGTGACGACACGGGACATGCGACCTCCGGCATGGGGATGCCCTTTCAACGCCCACCACCGCCGACTGGATCCGTTCAGCCCCGGTCGGCGTGCCTGCTAAGCAGTTGGAACAGCGCCGCGGTCGCGAGACCGAACACCGCGTGAGTGCCGAGAGGGATCAGCGCCCTGGTCCGGGAACGCTCGCCCGCCGGCGGGAGAATGCCCCGCTGCGGCAGGATTCCCCACCGCGGGTAATTTAGCGCCCAGATGATCTCGCCGAAGACCACGCCATGCAGCAGGTGTGGCAGCCGGAGCCGACGCTGAGCCACCCCGTAGATCGCTCCCCAGAGCGCCGAGTAGGCGAGGTGGGCGGCAGTGCCGGCAGCCCACTGTCCGCCGGTGGAGAGAGGATGCCCGGCGTTCCGGGCCTCGGTCTTCGCCACCTCGATCGGCTCGATCTCGAACGGTTCATTTCGGGGGAGAAAGAGCTGCTGCTCGATGAGGTTCGCCGTGGTCACCGCGGCCGCGCCGCCGAGTCCGGCCAGCGCGCCGGTCCGTACCGCTTCACCTAATCGCATCACGTTGTCACCTCAGGCCAGTAGGAAATTCCGATGGACCCGAGGAGAATAGGCGGTCCCAGTCGCAGGCCACTATGACCGCCGTCACGCCGATCGCCGCCTGAAAGATCGAGAGCCACCAGTCGACATTCGAGTAGGGCGTCACACCCCGCCCAGCCACGGGTAGCCTTGATCTTCCCAGTAACCGCCGTGGCGATCGCGGGTGAAGGTCATCGCGGTGAGATACTTGGTGAGCTTGTAGCCCAGCTTGATCGGCGAATAGAGGCGCACCGGCGCGCCGTGATCAGGGCGGAGCGGGCGGTCGTTGAAGGCGTACGCCAGAATGGTCTGCGGATGCATGGCGCTCGTGAGATCCCAGCCGTTCGAATAGTCGCTGTCGAACGAATCGAAGCGCAGATACCGGGCGTCACGGGTCGGCTCGACCATCGCCGCCACCGTCGAGACCGGTACGCCGGTCCAGGTGCCGATCGCGGTCCAGCCCTCGACGCAGTGGTGCTTCACCGTGTACGTCACCCTCGGCAGCGCCTGCAGTCGCTCGAGGGTGAGCCGCATCGGTTTCCGCACCTCGCCGCCGACCTCCAGCGCCCACGACGACGGGTCGCGCACCGGAAAGGCGTGGGTGCGGTTGAGCGTGATCGAGTAGGCGGGGAAGTCGGGCTCCCGGGTGCGGTCGCCGACCGGATACTGGCGCGCCAGCCGCGTCGGCGAGAGCAGCAGCTTCTCACCCACCCAGTCGTTGACCCGGGAGAACGCACGCAGCTTCGGCGCGAGCACGCCTCCACCGTCCCACCCGCAGGCAGCGACCAGGGCCGTAGGGCCCGCAATGAGACCCAGACGGAAGAAGTCCCGCCGGTCCAGGCGGCGCCCGCCGTCGGGCGTGCGATCAGTCATGGCTCGAAAATCTCCCACGATACCAGCCGGTGGTCATCGCGCGGAGCGAGGCCGGATCGACCAGCAGCACCAGCGCGACGTGCACGAGAATGAATGCGACGAACACCCAGACAGTGACGAAATGGACGTAACGGGCGATCTCGTAGCCGCCGAAGAGCGCCGTCAGCCAGCCGAGCTGCACCGGCTTGTAGATGGCGAAGCCGCTGAGGGTAGCCAGCGCCCCGGTGAGAACGATGAAGGTGTATGCGCCCTTCTGGAGTGCGTTGTGCTTGCCCTGCGGCGGGTGATCCTTCCGGAGCCGGAGGTAGTAGAGCTGCATCTGGATGGCCGGCCCGATGTCGCGCGGACGGAAAACCAGCCCGCGCCATTCGCCGGACACGGCGAGATAGCCCAGATAGAGCAGCCCGCTGATCACGAACGGCCAGGCGAGCGCGAAGTGCCAGTTGAGTCCGCCGGCGAGCCAGCCGCCGAGCCGGGCCCAGGCGGGCACGCCGCCGGAGCCGAACGGGTTCGGCACGGCGAGCGGTGCGTCGCGGAGACCGAAGCGGCCGTAGGAGGTATAGATCTGCAGTCCGCTCGCGATCATCATCGGCAGGAGCAGCGCCGTCGCCCAGTGGGTGACGCGGACCAGCCAGTGATGACGGTGCACCAGTGGCCGGGTCGGCTCATCGGCAGCCGCGGAGACGGCCGGCATCGGGAAGTCGGTCATAGCATCAGATGGGCGAGGGTGGGACCGCGGGGCGGGCCGCTGGAGACGCCACCGGGTTCGAGCGTGAGCGCCGCGCCCATGACCGTGCCCCCCACCGGCGGCATCCCGGTCGTGAACATGGTGTGGCCCTTCGGGTCCAGTCGCACCTCGGAGCCGCGCACCATGCCGTCGGCCGTGATGAACCAGAACTGGTAGCGTTCGCCGGCCGGTGCGGGCGGAAGGCCGTGCACCACCACGTTCCAGCGATGCGTGTCCTCGTTGGCGAAGATCACCAGCCCCCCTTGCTGCCCGCCCATCCGCACGTTGGCCTGGAGCACCCGCGCCGCGCCCTTCATAATGGACAGGGTATCCTCCAGCGCGGCGGTCCGGCCCTGCAGGGCGGCGAGCTCCGCCTCGAGCGAGCGGCTCTGCTGCCGTCCGGCGAGCCACGCGCCCAACGCGAGCAGCAGCGACGCGGCAAGCGCCGCCGGCATGAGCCAGCGCCGCGCCGGACGCCGGGGCTCGTCGAGCACCTCCTGAATGACCCGGCGGCTGAAGCCCGGACGTGGCGCCACCGGCTTGAGGCCCATCGGCAGCCAGGCGAGCTCGGCCTCGACCCGATCGATCTCGGCGCGGCACTCTGGGCAGTTGGGCAGGTGGGCGTCGAAGGTGGCGCGATCACCCTCGTCGAGGCTCCGGATCGCGTAGTCCGCCCGCTGCTCCACGAACCACTCGTGCGCGGTCATGACACCCAGTCCTTGAGGCCGGCCAGCGTCGTCCGCAGCCGGCCGAACGCGAGGCGGAGGCGAGTCTTCACCGTCCCGAGCGGAATGCCGAGCCGCGCGGCGATCTCGGAGTGGGTGAAGCCCTCGAAGTAGGCGAGCTGCACCGCGGCGCGCTGATCGGCAGGGAGCGCCTCCAGCGCCTCGTGCACCTGGGAATGGACGCCCCAGCCGGGGTCGGCAGCTTCGTTGGGCTCGGTGGGCGCGAGCGCGGACCGACTCTCGGGTGCGGCCTGCGCGAGGGTGAGCTCGCGCCGGCGGCGTCGCCGGAGCCGGTCGATGGCACGGTGGCGGGTGACACGCATGAGGTAGGGCATCAGGCCGGTCGGGCCGTCCGTCGCGGGCGTGACATTCTGCCAGACGGTGCGAAAGGCTTCCATCACCACGTCCTCGGCCTCATCCTGGTCACTGAGCATGCCCTGCGCGAGGCCGAGAAGCCACGGGCTTGCGAGGTCGACCAGCTCGACCAGCGCCTGCTCGTCGCGCGCCACCAGGCGCTCGCGGAGCGACGCTTCACGAAGGCTCGAATCACGGGCCGACGCATCACGCGAGAGCCCGACCTGCGGACGGCGTATGGCATGACGGGGCATCCGCTCGATTGATCCTTCCGGGGTGGGGACCGGTGCGGTCCGTGACATTCAACATTCAACGCCGCTGGCGCGCGCCCGGTTCTCCTGGGCCGGCGTTTCTTCCCGCCTGTGCCGCCCCTGGCTTGCGGGCCGCCGCGCTTCGAGTCAATGTGTCTGGAGGAGCTAACTTGCTCCCGCAGTCACTGGTCGTGCAAGCAGTCGTCTCCTGGGCCGAGGTGAACGTGGGCATCTATGATACATCGCGCACCCGGGTCGCCCCGCTCTTCGGCCGACTGCAGTGCTTCGATCCCAGCGGCCGCCTCTGGCTGCAGGCCGTGCTCGAGCTGGCCGCGTCACGGCCGGGATCGCGGCCCGATGCCGGCAAGGCCCCGCTCCGGCTGGCGCGTTGGTGGCCGCGCCAGGCGCGGCTGCCGGCCCCACCGTCGCTCCTGCAGTGGCTGCTGGAGAACGTGAAGGAGCCCGAGGCCGTCGCCGAGTGGGGCCGCAAGGAATCGCGCAGGAGGCGCCGCCGAGTGGTGGATCACGACGCCACGACCGTTGAGCAGGCGGTCGATCGGCTCAATACCGGACCGACCAACGCGCGCGCCTGGTACGTGCTCGAGGGCCCCAGCCAGCCCAGCGTGTATCTCGAGACCGATGAAGTGGTGGTGGTGATCGACGGCAAGCGCGCCGAGCTGACGCCGGACGCGTCCACCGACTGGATGCCGGTCCGCCATCAGCTGCTCCGCCACCTCGACTCCGCATGGGACACGCGCAGGGAGCGGCGGCTCTACGGCGTGCTGATGGTGGAGGCCGACCGCGAGATCAGCCGATCCGAGCCGCCAGCAGCCTGGCGCGAGGGACTCGAGCGGTCGCTGTCGGAGGAGGCGCTGGGGCAGAGTCTTCCGCATCGCGCTCCGGAAGAGCGCGCGTCGATCGGCGCCGCGCTTCTCGGCGTCACCAGTTGGCAGGCAGTGTGCGACGAGCTCCAGGTGCCGCGACAGGTGCTGATTCCCGAAGTCCTCGACCCGCCGGCCGAGCCCCGCGCGCGGCGACGCAGTTCGGCCAGTATCGAACGGCCGCTGATCGAGCCGGCGGAACCTGCGTAGCGCGATACCCATCCGTCGGACGCGCTCCTCCGCAATGCGCAACCCTTCGGTGCGCAACCCTTCGCCCGATACGCATATCTACCTCTGAACCTTCCCGAAACACGGCGCCATCGGCCGCGTAGGGAGTGAAAGGACCGCACCCTGTCGCCGTAGAGCGCGTCATGCCGCACGTCGTCACCCGCCGCCGTTTCGTTGCTGCCGGCGCCGGAGCACTGCTCGCCACGCTGCACCCGCCCGCCTGGCTTGGCGCCCAGGCTTCGTCCGATACCGCAGGGCCGGGCCGCATCGGGCCCCGCTGGCTTCCGAGCGGCGCGCTGCTCCACGGCCTGCCCCGGCTGCTCGAGCTCGCCACCGTCCCCGGACTCGCGCTCGCCACCGTCGACGGCGGCCGCATCTGGTCCCGTGGCTTCGGTCGCGCCGGCGACGCCGGTCAGGACTCGGTGTCCAACGACACCGTGTTCGAGGCCGCCTCGCTCGGAAAGCCGCTCTTCGCGTACGCGGTGCTGCGGCTGGTGGACCGCCGCCTCCTCGACCTGGACCGGCCGCTCTGGCGTTATCTCGAATTCCCTGACGGCGACAACCCGCGGATGCGGAAGGTCACGCCGCGTCACGTCCTCAGTCACACGACCGGCTTGCCGAACTGGCGCCAGGCGCCGGGCCCGCTCGAGCCGTCCGGGGAGCCCGGCCGCGCCTTCAGCTATTCGGGCGAGGCGATCTTCTGCCTGCAGCGTGTCGTCGAAGCGGTCACCCGGCGGCCCTTCGCGCGGTTCATGCGCGAGGAGGTGCTCGATCCGCTGGGCATGCGCGAGAGCAGCTACGTCTGGCGGCCGGGCTTCGAGGGCCGCATGGCCGAAGGGCACGACGCCGACGGCAAGCCGCTCGAGGTATTCGCGGCCATCGGGCGGCGCACCGCGGCGATCGCCGACGACTGGAAGAAGCCGCTGGAGGAATGGCGCTACGAGGACGCCGCGCGCGCCGTGCCGCTGGTCAATCCGGCGTGGCCCACGCTGCCGATCTACATGGTGCCGAACGCCGCCGCATCACTCTTCACGACCGCCAGCGACTACGTACGCTTCCTCGCGCGGGTGGTCGCGCGGGGCAGTGAGCCCGGACTCGAGCTGAGCGAGGCGAGCCGCCGCGCCATGACGACGCCCGCCGTCACCCTCAACCGCGCGCTCTCCTGGGGACTTGGCTGGGGATTGCAGCGC
>JACDDX010000368.1 GCA_013816685.1 Gemmatimonadales bacterium | reverse complement strand
GCCTCGGATGCCGTGTGAGCGCGATCAATCTCGAACCCGACGGACGCTTCCCGCGGCCGCCCGAACCGATCCCCGAGAATCTGGGCGAGCTCGGAAGGCTGGTGGGGGAATCCGGCGCCGACATCGGGATGGCGGTCGATCCGGATGTGGATCGGCTCGCGCTGGTGGACGAAACCGGCGCCCCGATCGGCGAGGACTACACCCTCGCCTTCGCGGTCCGCGCGGTGTTGAGTTCGCGCCTCGGCACCAGTCCGGCAGCGGCGGCCGTGGTCGTGAATCTTTCTACCAGCCTCGTCGTCGAGGACGCGGCACGCGACTGGGGCGCCCGCTTCGTGCGGGCCCCCGTCGGTGAAGCCAACGTCGCACGTGCCATCCGCGACGAGGGCGCGATCATCGGGGGCGAGGGAAACGGCGGCGTGATGCTGCCGGCGCTGCACATCGGTCGCGATGCTCCGCTGGGGGTGGCCTTGATCTTGCAACTTCTTACCCGATCTGGGGCTAGCGTTTCGGAGCTGGTTCGATCGTCCCCCCGTTACACCATTGTGAAGGCAAAGGGCCCGCGAGGACCGGAACTCGGGCCGATGTTCGACCGGCTCCGCGCGCGTTTCCCCGAGGCCGGGGTCGATGTGCGCGACGGGCTTCGGCTTTCCTGGCGGGATCGATGGCTCCACGTGCGGCCATCGGGAACCGAGCCGATCGTGCGGCTCATCGCCGAAGCGCCAACACTGGCCGAGGCCGAAGCTCTGGTGGCGACGGGACGGGAACTCCTGCACTGAGGTTCAAGACTCGATGTGTGGAATCGTGGGTTACATCGGACCCCGCCAGGCGGGGTCACTGATTCTGGAGGGGCTGCGTCGCCTCGAATACCGAGGGTACGACTCCTCCGGCATCGCGATCGTGAACGGCACCGGCCTCAAGATCATGAAGGCCGCGGGCAAGTTGTCGGTGCTGGAGAAGGAGCTGATCACGACGATGCCCACGGGCACGCTGGGCATCGGCCACACCCGCTGGGCCACGCACGGCGCGCCGACGACGCCCAACGCCCATCCGCACACCGATCAGAGCGGTCGGGTCGCCGTCATTCACAACGGGATCATCGAGAACTCGAATTCCATCCGGAAGGTGCTGGAACAGCGGGGTCATACCTTCAAGTCCGAGACCGACACCGAGGTGCTCGCGCATCTCATCGGCGAATTCTATCAGGGCAACCTCGAGGAAGCGGTCGCCGCCGCGCTGCGCGAGGTGGATGGGGCGTACGGCCTCGCCATCATCTCGTCGGACGAGCCCGGAGTGCTGGTCGCGGCGCGGAAGGGTTCCCCGCTGCTGGTCGGCGTTGGCGAGAACGAGTGGTTCGTCGCGTCCGACGCATCACCCCTGCTCCAGTACACCCGGTCCGTCGTGTACCTCGACGACGGCGAAATGGCGGTCCTGACCCGCGACGGCTATCGCATCCGCAATCTCGACACCACCCGCATTGAAAAGCCGGTCAACCAGATCGAATGGGACCTGGCCACGATCGAGCGGGGCGGCTTCCCGCATTTCATGCTGAAGGAGATCTGCGAGCAGCCCGAGAGCCTCCACAATACGCTCCGGGGACATCTGCTGGACGACGAGGGCACCGCGCGAGTCAGCGGCCTCAACATGAGCGACGAAGAGCTCAAGCAGATCCAGCGCATCATCATCACCGCCTGCGGCACGTCCTGGCACTCGGCGCTCATCGGCGAGTACATGCTGGAAGAGCTGGCGCGGGTGCCGGTCGAGGTCGAATACGCCTCGGAGTTCCGCTATCGCAACCCGGTCGTCGATCCCCGCACGCTGGTCAT
Source organism: Gemmatimonadales bacterium (assembly GCA_013816685.1). Lineage (GTDB taxonomy): Bacteria > Gemmatimonadota > Gemmatimonadetes > Gemmatimonadales > GWC2-71-9 > JACDDX01. The sequence continues at coordinate 254 of JACDDX010000368.1, read as the reverse complement.
CGGCATCTCCCAGTCAGGCGAGACGGCGGACACGCTTGCAGCGATCCGCGAGGCGAAGCGCCGCGGCGCCCGCACCCTCGGGCTGGTGAACGTCGTCGGTTCGACGATCGCGCGCGAAGTCGATGGTGGCACGTACCTGCATGCCGGTCCCGAGGTCGGCGTCGCCAGCACCAAGGCGTTCACCAGCCAGGTCGCCGCGCTTGCCCTGTTCACGCTGCGGCTGGCCCGGCTCCGGAACCTCAGCATTCTTCAGG
>JACDDX010000367.1 GCA_013816685.1 Gemmatimonadales bacterium | reverse complement strand
TCGCCGGTGTCCGTCAGGGGAGCGGCAGTCGCGTGCCCAGCCCGGCATACCGGTAACGGGTGCCGAAGATCCGCTTGAGCGCGTCGAACGCGGGCTCGCCCGTGCAGTGTCCCGGCGCGACGAGATCGATCTGCCAGCGGTCGTGCAGCGCGGCGGCCACCCGTGTGACCTGCGAATCGGGCGCGGTCACCAGATGCATGCCGCCCACGATCTGGTACACGTGACCCGCCGATCGCTCGGCCGCGGCGATGATCGTCTCGATGCCAGGATGCGAACAGCCCACCACCAGCAGCAGTCCCTCGGGCGTCTGCACGCCGAGCGAGAGCTCGCGCAGCTCGAGCGTGCCCGGATTGGACGACACGGTCGAGATCAGCACGACGCCGGGCGCGATCTGCGTGATCGAGTCGACCCAGGTGAATCGTGCGTTCGGCCACGGCGTGCCGAAGCGCATCTCGTCGGGCACTCGCCCGCCGTAGTAGCGCATGCTGTCCGGGAGCGCGAAGTCGGCGTGAAGGAAGCTCGCCGGCAGTGCCGCGCCGAACACGCCGAACCCCTCGCGCGGCGCGTAGATCGTCACGCGCGGGTTGACTCGCAGCAGATAGCTCAGGCCGGAGGTGTGATCGCCGTGCCGATGCGAGACGATGGCGAAGTCGAGACGCCCGAGGTCCACGCCGAGTCGCCGGACATTCCGCTCGAAGATCCGGGCGTTGTTGCCGGTATCGAACAGGATGCGCTTCCCGCCGTACTCGATCAGCGCGGCGAAGCCCCAGTCGCGGGTGAGATCGCGCCGGGCGCCGAACGCGTCGTACAGGATCGTGATCCGGTGCTCGCGTGGGGGAGGTTCGTGCGGGAGCGTGACCGGAGGCGGCACCGGTGTCGTGGACACCAGGTGCGCCAGCAGCGAGAGCCACATCCGTGCCTCTGCGCGGGTCGGTCGGTCTGTGAAAAGCCGTCAGGGGCGTTCGACCCGCCGCTCCGCCACCAGCAGCTCGGCGATCTGCACGGCCTGGCCCGCGGCCCCGCGGATCGTATTGTGACCCAGGATCACCATGCGGAGATCGAGGATGGGGCAGGGACGTACCCGGCCCACCGTCACCGCCATCCCGCGGCCGCGGTCGAGATCCAGTCGTGGCTGCGGCCGGTCGGGACGGGTGTCCACCTCCACCGGCGGGTGGGGCGACGACGGCAGCCCGGCAACACAGGGCGATCCGGTGAACCCGCGCAGCGTCTCCATCGCCTCGTCGGGTGACACCGCTCGGCGAAAGCCGACCGACACTGTCTCCAGGTGCCCGTCGATGACTGCGACCCGGTTGGTGTGCGCGCTCACCCGGAAGTCGGCCGGGGTCACGCCGTCGTGGCCGATCGTGCCGAGGATCTTCCGGCTTTCGCGCTCGATCTTCTCCTCCTCGCCGCCGATGTGGGGCACCACGTTCCCGAGGATATCGAGCGAGGCGACGCCCGGGTAGCCCGCGCCCGACGTCGCCTGCATCGTGGAGACGAAGAGCCGCTCGATGCCGTACGCCTGGTGCAGCGGCGCCAGCGCGAGCACCAGCGCCGCCGTGGAGCAGTTGGGGTTGGCGAGGATGGCGCCGGTCCACCCCCGCTCACGCTGCTGCCGGTCGACCAGCGCCATGTGCTCGGCATTCGCCTCGGGGATGAGCAGCGGCACGTCCGCATCCATCCGGTGCGTGCGGGTGTTGGTGACGACGTACGCGCCGGCCGCTGCGAACGCTTGCTCGATCGGCCCGGCGACCTCCGCGTCGAGGGCGGAGAACACGATGCGTCCCGGCAGCGGCGGATGGCTCTCCTCCAGCGTCAGATCGGCGATCCGCGGCGGGATCTCGACGGCTTCGCGCCAGCGCACGACATCGCCGTAGCGCCTGCCCGCGCTCGCCGGCGACGCCGCGACCACCGCGATCTCGAACCACGGGTGGTCGGCCAGCAGCCGCACAAACTTCTGGCCCACCGTGCCGGTGGCGCCGAGCACGGCGACTGGAATCTTCGAGGCCGTGTGATCGCTCACGCGGCCTCGCGAGCGAGGAGGTCGGTTGCCAGCCGCACGTACAATTCGACGCCCT
>JACDDX010000366.1 GCA_013816685.1 Gemmatimonadales bacterium | reverse complement strand
GAGCGCCTCGTTGGCGTAGATATTTCCGACCCCCGCCAGATGCCGCTGATCCATGATGACCTTCTTGATCGCCTGCCCCGAACGGCGGAGCGTCTCGCCGAAGCGCCCGGGCGTCCAGTCGTCGGCCAGCGGCTCCGGGCCGATCGCCGCATCGTAGGAGGCCCAGCCCGCGTCGTCGAGCAGCAGCAGCGTACCGAGCCGGCGGACGTCGCGATACACCAGCTCGCCCCCGTCGTCGAGCGCGATCCGCAGCACCGCGTACCCGGCTTCCTCGGGCGCCAGCGTGCGGTCGTATACGACGAGCGAGCCGGTCATCCCCGGCTGCACGACGAGCCGGCGCGATCGTCCTGACGGCGTGGTCAGCGCGAGCACCGCGTGCTTCGCCCGGCGCATCACGTCGTGAATCATCGCGCCCCTGAGCCCCGCGACCAGCCGTCGCCGCGTCACTCCGCGGAGCACGTCCTCGTGACTCAGGCGTGCCCGCACGATGGTGCGGCCGAGCAGGGCGGGACGGATGTCGCGGACGATGGTTTCGACTTCAGGAAGTTCGGGCATCTGGGCGCCCGAAGTTTAACCGGCAGTGCTCCGGGCCGCCTCCCGCCAGCCGATGTCGCGACGGAACACCTTCCCCTCGAACCCGATCGATTCGCCGGTGGAGCGGCTCAGCGCGCGCGCCTCCTCAAGCGACGGTCCTACCGCCGTCACCGTCAGCACCCGGCCGCCGTTCACCCGCAACACGCCGTCTCCATCCAGCGCCGTGCCCGCGTGAAAGACGGTCACACCCGCGGGCAGGGCGTCGGGGATCGTAATCGCCGCGCCCTTCTTCGGCGCGTCAGGGTAGCCCTCGGCGGCGAGCACGGTGGTCACCGCATGCTCTGATGATGCCGAGACGACGCTGGTTGGAGCCACCCCGCGTGCCACCTGCCAGAGACAGTCGGTGAGTCCGCTCGACACGAGCGGCAGCACGACCTGCGTCTCCGGATCCCCGAAGCGGCAGTTGAACTCGACCACTGAGGGTGACCCCGACCGGTCGACCATGAGTCCGGCGTAGAGAACGCCGCTGAATCGGCACTCCCGTCGGCGCATCTCCTCGAGCGTGGGTTCGAGGATTTCGCGCTGTGCGCGCTCCAGCAGCGCCGGCGTGGCGAGCGCCACCGGGCTGTAGGCGCCCATGCCGCCCGTATTCGGGCCCTCGTCCCCCTCGAGCAGCCGCTTGTGATCCTGTGCCGCGGGCAGCAGCACGACATCGCGCCCGTCGGTGATCGCGAAGACCGAGACCTCCTCGCCTTCCAGAAAGGATTCGATCACCACCGTGCGCCCCGCCTCACCGAAGGCGCCCTGGCCGAGCATCTCCCGCACGGCAATGGCGGCTTCCCGGCGATCGCTGCAGACCACCGCGCCTTTGCCGGCCGCGAGGCCGGATGCCTTGACCACCAGCGGCTCCGGATGCCGGCCCACCCAGGCCAGCGCGGGCTCGAGCGCCGTGAAGGTGCGGCTCGAGGCGGTCGGCACACCGGCCGCCGCCATGACCTCCTTGGCGAAGGCCTTCGACGCCTCGATCTGCGCCGCCGCGGCGCTGGGACCGAACACCGCGCGTCCTTCGGCCCGGAGCCGGTCGGCGAGCCCGCGCGCGAGCGGCACCTCGGGACCGATGACGGTGAGATCGATGCCGTACGCATCCGCGGCGTCGGCTATCCGGTCGAGATCGTCAGCAGCCATGGGAAGATTATGGGCGATCTGGGCCGTACCCGGGTTTCCGGGCGCGCAGTACAGGTCGGCGTCGGGATTCTCCCGGCGGAAGGTCCAGCAGAGTGCATGCTCGCGCCCGCCGCCGCCGACGACCAGCAGGCGCATGGTCCGTTCTACGATCGGCGCGCGTCGCGAAAGGCGTCGCGCGCGCGATCGGCCGCGCGCCGGGCCGCCTGCGCCATCTGTCCGGCTATTTCGCGCGCCTCGCCGGCGTAGTAGCTGCCGGCCTCACCCAGGTCGTCACGGAGCGGACGCTGTGGCTCGTCGGGGCCGCGGCGGGTGTATTCGCCACGGAGGATCCGGTCGTATTCACCGGCGCCCACCCAGCGCTG
>JACDDX010000056.1 GCA_013816685.1 Gemmatimonadales bacterium | reverse complement strand
CGGACCCCGCGCGAACTTCACGCCCAGCTCGGCCGACTGCACCTCACGTGAGTCGAACAGCGCCACCTGCTCCGCGGCCGACGCGTTCAGGAACTCGTCGAGCGCCGGCATCTTGTAGCCGCGCGCGGCGCTCCCGTAGAGCGACATGGTCGGGCTGAGCGCGTAGTTGAGCCCCACGGACGAGGACCAGTCGGTGATGTTCCGGCTGAAGTGCCGGAAAGTGCCGTTCCCGAACGTCTCGTTGTCGAAGGTCGTGGTGGAGTCGCCGTCGAGGTCCACCTTGCCGGTGTTCTCGGCGCTCTGCACGAAGTTGTTGTACTCCACCCGGACGCCGAGGTCAGCGCGGAGCCGCTCGGTCATCTGCACCTCGCCGCCGAGCACACCGGAGACGACCGAGGTCTGACCGTGGCCGTTCACGTAATTCGAGAGGTAATTCCGGAAGCCGTTGCTGGTGACTTTCGTCGGAGTCCCGCCCGGCGGGGTGACCACCACGTCGAGGAAGTGCGGGTTGTCGCGCACGTCGGTCAGGATATCGGTGAAGTACCACTGGTTGTCCTGCGTGTAGTTGGCGACGTACGCGCCGAACGAGAGTGAGTGGGGGCCGATCGCGCGTCGGAGTTGCAGCTGATCCTGCACCGCCGAGAGCGGCTTGTTGACGTGCCACTCGCCGCCGGGCGCGACCAGGCCGTTGGCGGTGTTGAAGGGAAGCGGCGCGCCGGTGGCGTCGAACAGGTTGGTGTAGAAAATCTGCGCCGTGGTGCCCGCGGGGAAACCGAGTCCGTTGGAGCCGGCCGCGGTGGTGGCGTAGTCGCTCGCCGAAATCGCGCTGAACGGCAGCAGCGCGTTCCACTCCTGAGCGTTCCGCATCACCTGCGCGGTGTTCTGGAGATGCCAGTCATCCGACAGGTCGAGCGAGATGTCCACCGTGCCCCAGGTCGCGTTGGTCTTGAGCCCGTTGTCCAGCGGCAGCGTGAGGTCGCCGGTGGGCGTCGGGACCCGGAGGTCGAGTCCCTCGGCGGTGTTCATCGAACCGTAGTCGCTGAAGCCGCTCACGAACTGCGGGTTCGCGGGATCAGCGAATGGCAGCGGCAGGATGAACTGGTTCCGGTCGTTGATGTGCTTGACCGAGGCGCGCAGGTAGCCGTTGCTCAGAATCCGGGTGGCGTTGGCCTTGATCTGCCCGCCGCGGATGCCGGGGAAGCCCGGGTCGCGCACGCCGTGATCGTAGCGGTAAAAGCCGCCGACGTTGAACCGCCAGTTATCGCCGAGCGGCCCGCCCGCGTTCAGGTCGTAGCGCGCGAGGCCCTTGGTGCCGCCCGTCGCGCGCATCGTCCCGGCGAACTGCTCACCGCCGGTCTTGTTGATGAAGTTGACGATGGCGCCCGGCGTGTTCGAGCCGAAGAGCGGCGAGCTTCCGCCCCGGACAACCTCCATGCGATCGATGTTCTCGTCGAAGCGGAAGAGGTTGTCGGCGTTCATGAAGAAGGTGTGCATCGTCGGGAAGACCGGCAGGCCGTCCTCCAGGAACGAGACGTACTCGACGCCCAGGATGCCGCGCATCGTGATGTTCTCGTTCACCTCACCGCCCGAGCTCTCGACCCGGGTGAACCCGGGGACGTAGCGCAGCATCTCGGTGGTGCTGCGCGGCGCCGACGCCTGGATCTCGTCCGCCGTGAGCGTGGTGACGGCGACGCTGGCGGAGAGATTGGTGCGCGGGGACTGAGTGCCGGTGACCACCATGGCCTGGAGCTGGAGCGGGTCGCGGCTGATCGTGAAGTTCTGGGTCACTGTATCGCCAGCCGTGACCGCCACCCTAGCTGAGTCGGGACGGAAGCCCAGCATGCGGACGTGCACCATCTGATTGCCGGCCGGAACTCTCGCGAGAGCGTACGCGCCGTTCGACCCGGTCTGGGCGCCGATCGGCGGCTGGGCGATGAACACCTGGGCGCCGGACACCGCGCCGCCGGCCTCGTCCAGCACCCTGCCGCTGACGGTGCCGGTCTGAGCGGCATCCTGTCCGGGGCCCTGGGCCGCGGCATGCGTTGGCACGAAGGAGCCGGCGAGGAGCAGCGCGCTCGCCAGCGCGGCGAGCCGCCGCAGCGGGAATCGATCCAACAAGCTACTGGTCATAGGTCCTCCAATTATCCCGGCGGAGCGGGAGGGTTCGAAAACCGAGAAGTGGGGTGGCGGATGCAGCGGGGGAGGGACAACGACGATAGCCGGGAACACCCGGCAAGGAGCGGGGTGTTCCGGTTTCGCGCCCGGTGCGGCGGCGCAGCGATCCCCGAGCGGGGACGGTACAGTGTCGAAGCGATCACAGCATCGAGCCGAGATCTGAGTGCGCCGGCGGGAGCGCCGGGCGACACATTGTTACGTATTCCCTGGAACTGCGCAAGAGGCCCGGCCGTCTGGCCCGCGCACCCGTCCGGTGTTACCGTGGACGGGTCGTGCGCGGCGTACGCTGCCCCGGAGACGCATCGATCCCCACGTTCCGCTCATACCTGCAGCCCCGCTCGCCCGGTGTGCGCCCAGCAGCACGGCTCATGCTGTGGCTCGTGCTGCTCGCGACGGCCTGCCGCTCCACGCCACCCGGCGGCCCCGCCGTCATCACCCTGCCGGCGAGCATGCTGGGCGCCGAGGGCGAAGTGCTCCGGATCCAGCTCGCGCGGTTCGCCCGGCTGCGCCCCGACATCCGCGTGGTGCAGCGGGCCACGCCCGACGCAGCCGACCAGCGCCATCAGCTCTATGTGCAGTGGCTCAACGCCGGCGCGAGCGAACCCGATATCCTCCAGCTCGACGTCGTCTGGACGCCCGAGTTCGCGGCGGCCGGCTGGATCCTCGACCTCGACCGGTTCCACCCGCCGACTGACTCGTTCTTTCCGGCGACCGTCACCGCCAACCGATGGCGCGGCCGGCTCTACGCGGTCCCCTGGTTCGTGGATGTCGGCATGCTCTACTGGCGCACCGATCTCATGCGCGCCCCGCCCGCGACGTTCGCCGAGCTCGAGCGGGAGGCGGCGCGCGCGCGGGCCGAACGCGGGCTGCGCTACGGGCTGGTGTGGCAGGGCGCCCGCTACGAAGGCCTGGTGGCGGTCTTCAGCGAGTACCTCGGCGGCTTCGGCGGGCGGATTCTCGACGGCGGCAGGGTGACCGTGAGCTCGCCCGCCGGCGTGCGTGCTCTCACCTCGATGCGCGATCAGATCTATCGGCAGGGGATCGTTCCGCCAGCGACACTCACCTGGCACGAGGAGGAGTCGCGCTTCGCCTTTCAGAATGGCGAGACCGCCTTCATGCGGAACTGGCCCTACGCCTACGCACTCATGGCGGACAGCGCGGAGTCGCGAGTCGCAGGCAGGTACGCAGTTGCCGTCATGCCCGCTGAATCCGGCGGGCGACCGACCGCAGCGCTGGGCGGCGCGCAGCTCGCGATCAACGCCAACAGCAGTCACGCCGAGTCGGCGTGGGCCGTCATCGACTATCTCACCCGGCCGGAACAGATGCTCGAGCGCGCGCGCGTCGTCGGCCAGTTCCCCACCCGCCCCTCGCTGTACGACGATCCGGCGCTCGCGCGCGCCCTCGCGATTCCGCCAGCCCAGGCGCGGGCGATCATCGAACATGCCGTGCCGCGGCCGGTGACGCCGGTGTACACCCAGCTCTCGGACATTCTGCAGATCTACCTGCATCGCGCGCTCACCCGGCAGCTGGAGCCCGCGCCGGCGCTGGCGGGGGCCGCGACGGAGATGCAGGCGCTGCTTGACCGGGTGGGACTCGGCGAAGCGAGGCCGATTGCCGGGCGGTGAGCGGCGCAGGGCCGCTTCCGCCGAAGCCCGGGAGGCGCGACTCGCCTGGTGTCTCGCCGCGCCGGCGATCGCGACGATTCTGCTCGTCGCGCTCTTCCCGCTGGGCTGGACTGTGTGGGAATCGATGCATCTGCACGATCTCAGGATGCCCTGGCTCGGCCGCTCGTTCATCGGCGCGGACAATTACGTCGAGGCGGTTCGCGACGCGCGGTTTCGACAGGCGCTGGGCCACACGCTGCTCTTCACCGTCGCCACCGTCACCATCGAGCTCGGTCTCGGCTGCACCCTCGCGCTCGCGATGAACCGCGCTTTCCGCGGCCGGGCGCTGGTCCGCGCTGCTGTGCTGGTCCCGTGGGCGATTCCGACCGTGGTGAGCGCGCTGCTCTGGCGCTTCATCTTCGAGGGGCGTGCCGGGATCGCCAACGCGCTGATGGTCGATGTGGGTCTGGTGCGCGAGGCGCCGGTCTGGTTCATCCGCTCCGGACTCGTGTGGATCCCCGTGGTGCTCGCTGACGTGTGGAAGACGACACCCTTCGTCGCACTGCTGCTCCTCGCCGGGCTGCAGAACATCGACGCGTCGCTCTACGAGGCGGCGCGCATCGACGGCGCGTCGGCGTGGCGGCAGTTCCGCCACGTGACGCTGCCGCTCCTCCGGCCGGCGATTCTGGTGGCGCTCATCTTCCGCACCCTCGACGCCTTCCGGGTGTTCGACCTGGTGTACGTCATGACCGGCGGCGGCCCCGGCACGAGTACCGAGCCGATCGCGCTCTACACCTTCAACACCCTGCTCCAGAATCTCCGCTTCGGGTACGGCTCCGCGCTGTCCGTCATCGTGTTCGCCGTGGTCTTCGGGCTCGCCCTGGGCTACATCCGCTTCCTCGGTGCCGGGCTCACGGAGACGCGCGGGTAATGTCACGCGCGCGATGGGGCACGGTCGCGATCGTGCTGCTCGTCCTCGGCAGCGGGTTCCCGCTCTACTGGGCGATCGTCTCCTCGTTCACGCCGGAGGCACGCCTCTACGGAACGCCGTCGCTCATCCCACGCGTGCTGGTCCTCGACCACTATCGCGCGCTCTTTACCCAGCGCGAGTTCTGGGTGCCGATCCGGAACTCACTCATCGTGGCTGGCAGCACCACGGGATTCTGCGTCCTCGTGGGCGGCCTCTGCGCGTACGCGCTCGCCCGGCTGAGGTTCCGGGGCAAGGCCCCGCTGCTCGGACTCATCCTGGCGGTGAGCGTCTTCCCGCAGATCTCGGTCGTCTCGCCGCTCTATCTGCTGCTCCGCCGGCTCCACCTCATCAACACCTATCCCGGACTCATCCTGCCCTATCTCACCTTCGCGATGCCGCTCACCGTCTGGCTGCTGGTCGGTTTCTTCCGCCAGCTTCCCGCGGAGCTGGAGGAGGCGGCGATGGTGGACGGCGCGAGCCGGCTCCGCACCATCCGCGAGATCGTCTGGCCGCTCGCGATCCCGGGCCTCGCCGCGACGGCGATCCTCACCTTCGTGTACAGCTGGAACGAGTTTCTCTTCGCGCTGTCGTTCACGCTCGGTCCCGAGCGGCAGACGGTGCCGGTCGCCATCGCGCTTTTCCGGGGACAGTATCAGGTGCCGTGGGGACAGATCCTCGCCGCCGCCGTGGTGGCGACGGCGCCGGTGGCGCTCCTCGTGCTCGCCTTTCAGCGCCGCATCGTCCAGGGCCTCACCGCCGGCGCGGTGAAGGGATAGCCATGGCCTCGGTGCGGCTCGACGGCGTGGAGAAGGTCTATCCCAACGGGCACGTCGCCGCCCGCGGGCTCGACATCGATGTCGCGGACGGCGAGTTCATGGTGCTGGTGGGCCCGTCGGGGTGCGGCAAGAGCACGGCGCTCCGGATGATCGCCGGGCTCGAGACGCCCACCGCGGGACGGGTGCTGATCGGCGACCGGGACGTCACCGCGCTCCCGCCCCAGGAGCGCGACATCGCAATGGTGTTTCAGAGCTACGCGCTCTATCCCCACATGACGGTGCGCGAGAATCTCGCCTTCGGGCTCCGGATGCGCGGGGCAGCCCGTCCGGCGATCGCGGAGCGGGTCGAGGCTGTCGCGCGCCCACTCGGGCTCGACGCCGTGCTCGACCGGAAGCCGGGCCAGCTCTCGGGCGGGCAGCGGCAGCGGGTGGCACTCGGCCGCGCCATGGTGCGGGACCCGAAGGTCTTCCTGTTCGACGAGCCGCTCTCCAATCTTGACGCCAAGCTGCGCGTGGAGACCCGGGCCGAACTCGCACGGCTGCACCGGCGGCTCCGGGCGACGATCGTATACGTGACGCACGATCAGGAGGAGGCGCTGACGTTGGGGAGCCGGGTCACGGTGATGCGCGACGGGGTCGTGGAGCAGGTCGGGCCGCCGATGGAGGTCTACCGGCGGCCGGCGTCGGTCTTCGTGGCGGGGTTTGTGGGCTCGCCGGCGATGAACTTCCTGCAGGGCGATCTCGTTGCCGTTTTCGGCGGGGACGCTCAGCGAGGGCCAGTCACCCTCGGTATCCGCCCGCACGATCTCGTGCTCACACCTGCAGACAACGCGGATCTGATCGCACGGGTGGACGTGGTCGAGCCGCGGGGCAGCGAGCTGCTGGTGCACTTGAGACTCGGTGCCGACGGACAGGGCCAGGAGATCCGGGTCGTGGCGCCGCCCGAGCCGATGCCGCCGGTGGACTCGGTCGTCGGGCTCCACGCCGATCGGCAGCGACTCCACTGGTTCGACACCACCACGGGCAAGCGGATCGAGTGACCGCGCGACCCTCGCGCTCCGACACGACAAGCGACACGCGACACGGAGGTGCGTCGAAACCGCCCAGCCTGGTGCTGCGACGGATTTGTCGACCGTAGGCGTTCTTGGGATGACCGCGCGGCGGGCCGGATGCGATATGCTCACGAATGCTCGCGACTTGCGATATCCACGCCGCGGAGGTCAACGTATGGGTATGGCCGCGCCCGTCTACTACACCGCCGACATGGTCCGCGCGCTTCCGGACGATGGCAATCGGTACGAGGTCGTCTACGGCGAGCTGCTGGTGACCCCGGCGCCGCGCGCCTGGCATCAGCGGGTGATCCTGCGGCTCGGCGCCGACCTGGAGAACTACCTGCGCCGATATACTGATGCGGGCGTGGTGTTCGCGTCGCCGGCCGACATCTCGTGGGGGCCGGACGTTCTGGTGCAGCCGGACCTGTTCGTGGCGGCAGTACATGAGGCGCGCACACTGGACTGGGCCCGCATACGTTCGTTGCTCCTCGTCGTGGAGGTGCTGAGTCCGTCCACCGCGCGGGCCGACCGCTTTCTCAAGCGCCTCCGCTATCGCGAGGCCGGCGTCCCTCTATACTGGGTCGTGGATGCCGACGACCGTTCGGTCGAGATCTGGACCCCGGCCGATGATTTCCCTGTGGTGGAACGCGAGCGTCTCGTGTGGCACCCGCCGCTCGCGCCGGAGCCGTTCACCGTGAGCATCGACGAGCTGCTCTGCCCGATCTGAGCAGGTTCGCTCCCCGACAGCACATCACCGGAACCGCGGCGGCGAAGCGGCGAGCACCAGCGTGTCACCGAGGACGGTGAACCGTGTGCTGTCGGAGGCGGTAGAGCTGCCGCCGGCGTAGAGGGTGAACGCTCCCGGCTCGACAACGCGTCGCAGCGTCAGATCGTAGAGCGCGAGATCGTCCGGCCGGAGGACGAAGCGCACCGTCCGCGTTTCCCCTGAATCCAAGCCGATCCGGTCGAACCGCACCAGCCGGCGAACTGGCTGAGCCACGCTCGCCACGTCGTCCCGCAGGTAGAGCTGCACGGTCTCGTCACCCCGCCGCGGTCCGGTGTTGGTCACATCGATCTCAACCGCTACGCTGTCGCTGGTGCGGACGGTGTCCGCCAGGACCCGCAACGCTCCGTATCCGAACGTGGTGTAGCTCAGCCCGTGACCGAAAGGCCAGAGCGGCTTCCAGTCGAGGTCGATGTAGCCGGAGGTGTAGTGCCCGGTCGAGTCCGGCGGGCGTCCGGTGGGCCGTCGCGCGTAGTTGACCGGAATCTGTCCGACCGCCCGCGGCACGCTCACCGGCAGCCGGCCTGACGGGTTCGCGTCACCGAAGACGACATCCGCGACGGCGTGCCCATGCTCGACACCGAGAAACCAGCTTTCGAGGATGGCGGGCGCGCTGTCGGCCAGCCACGGCACGGCGAGCGGGCGTCCATTCATCAGAACGACAGCGACCGGCTTTCCGGGACGGGTGCGTCGGGCCGCCCGGATCACCCGGCGGGCGAGCTCGAGCTGCGCGCCGGGGAGATCGAGCGTCGCGCGGCTCGATGCCTCCCCGCTCATGTTCCGCGACTCGCCCAGCACGAGCAGTACCGCGCCCGCGCTTCTTGCCAGCCGTTCGGCGGCCGGCACGCCGCGAAGATCGATCGAGTCCATGGGGACGCCGCGGGTGTGGGTCACGCGGGTGCCGGTTCCAGCCACGGCGGCGCGGATGCCGGCCAGCACGGTCACGGCGTCCTCAGAGCGGCCAGCAGCGGACCAGGAGCCGAGCACCGACGCGGAGTCGTCGGCCAGCGGGCCGATGACGGCGATGGAACCGAGATTCTTCCGGAGCGGCAGCACCCCGTCATTCTTCAGCAGCACGATCGCTTCGCCGGCGAGCCGGCGCGCGGCGGCCCGGTTCGCGAGTGTCAGCATCGCCGCGCGCTCGGTGGCTGAGTCCACTCCGCGGTACGGATCGTCGAACAGCCCCAGCGCGTCTTTTGTCATCAGCACTCGGCGCACCGCCGAGTCGATCGTGGCGACAGGAATCGCTCCGGCCTTCACGGCCTCCGGTAGCGAGGAGTAGGTCGAGCTCGCCATCTCGACGTCCACCCCGGCGGCGAGCGCCCGCGCGGCCGCCTCG
>JACDDX010000365.1 GCA_013816685.1 Gemmatimonadales bacterium | reverse complement strand
AACCAGAGCGGCACAAATGTTGATCTTTCGACGCCGTTCACCTACCGTTCACCGCTAGCCGCAAAGAAAGATCAACGGCCATGACGATGGGGGGACGGGCGCTGGAGACGCCTCAGAAGCCGCACACGCCGCCGCAGCACCGGGTGTGGCAAGGGGAGCCGTTGCGCGTAATCTGCCCCACCTACTGGTACCCGCAACATGCGAGTGACACGCAGGCCACGTACGTCCACGACATCAACCGTCATCTGGTTCGTCGGGGTCACCGGGTCAGCGTGGTCACGCCCGGCGATCCCTCGCTGCCGCGCTGCGAAACCTTTGACGGGGTCGAGGTCATTCGCTTTCCCATGGAGCTGCCGCAGGATCTGACCTATGGGCGAGTAGCCCAGAGTCGCGTCAGCTTGCTGGGCAAGTTCGCGCGGGTGGTAGTCATGAGTCACTACCTCGAAGCGCAGTATCGTTCGGTGATGGCCCTCGCAGGCGAGCGCGGTGCCGACGTCATTCATGCGCACTGGGCGATTCCCACCGGTCCCGCCGCGGTGATGGCGGCGCGGCGCCTGGGCCTGCCGAGCGTCATCACCATGCATGGTGGGGACGTGTACGTGAATCCCGAGCAAGGCTACGACTTTCCGACCCGATGGTACGTGCGACCAGCGCTTCGCTGGACCCTCAATCACGCCGGTGCCCTGACCGCCATCACGGAGGACTGTCGTCAGCACGCGCTCCGCGCTGGGGCGCCCGCAGACCGCATCCGCCTGGTGTTCAACGGGACCGATCTCCGGCGCTTCAGCCCCGCGGGCCCCGCCGATCCGGTCCCCGATCTGATGTTTGGCCCTCGGATGATCTTCGCCTGCCGTCAGCTCTTTCCGCGGAAGGGCATCCGATTCCTCATCGAGGCTGTGGCGAAGCTCAAGCCCGTGTATCCCGATCTGAAGCTCGTGCTGGCCGGCGACGGCTTCGAACGCCCCGAACTCGTACGCCTCGCCGCGGAGCTGGGCCTCGGCGCCGATGTGACCTTTCTTGGCTGGGTGCCCAATGTCGATTTGCCCCGATACTACCGCGCTTCGTCGGTTTCGGTGATCCCGTCGCTCGAGGAAGGCTTCGGCATTCCGGCCGCCGAAGCGATGGGATGTGAGGTTCCCGTGGTGGCGAGCGACGCAGGAGGGTTGCCTGAGGTCGTGGAGCACGGCGTCACCGGGCTCGTCGTGCCGCGCGGAGACTCCGCGGCGCTGGCCACGGCGATCGGATCGCTGCTCGCCAATCCCGGGCTCCGCCGGCGGATGGGCATTGCCGGTCGCGAACGCGCGCTGAAGCTGTTCGACTGGGATCGGAGCGCCGAGCGCTTCGAGCAGGTCTATGAGGAGCTGGGCGCGCGGGTCGCACGGTGAGCGAGCGTCTCTTCTGCTTCCGGTGGGACATCGACCACCGGGTGTGCATGACCGAAGGCATGCCCCGCATCCGGTCGGTCTGTCGTGACTTCGGCGTCCCCAACACCTTCTTCGTCAATATGGGCCAGTCCACCAACCTGAAGGAATGGGTGGCAGGTGGGGCGCGCGGTGTGGCCCGGTCCAAGGCGAAGCTTGCCGACAAGGACGCCATTCACCTCATTCACAAGACCGGGTGGCCGCGCTTCGTTCTGGAGACGGTGCTGGCCCGCCCGGTGGGGCTCTCGTTCATACCGGAGCTCCAGGCAGTTCAGGCCGAAGGGCATGAGCTGGGGCTCCACGGTGGCATGGACCACGTCGTGTGGAGTCGCCGGTTCCACCAGCTCCCCGACGCCGTACTCGAGCGGGACCTGGATGACTCGTACGGTCACTTCCTGCGCCACTTCGGCCGCCCCACAGGATTTTCCTCTCCGGGCTTCTATTCCGACGAGCGGGTGATGCGCTGGCTCGACCGCCACGGGTTCACCTACAATGGCGACGGAATCGGCGGCGAGCCGCACGTTGCCGAAGCCGCCGGTATGCCGCTCCGACACTGGACGATTCCCGTCACCCTCTCCGGCCCGCGGACCATCCCGTTCCTGGAGTACCACGGCGCGCGGGGCACGCCGGAGCGGGATGTGATCGCCGACCTCCAGTCCCATCTCGAT
>JACDDX010000055.1 GCA_013816685.1 Gemmatimonadales bacterium | reverse complement strand
CGAGAACGGCCAGGCCTCGCCCTCCATTGCTTCCATGGAGCGCATCGCGGCGGCGCTCGACGTGACGATGGGACAGGTCTTCGACGGGGCTGGACCCGAGAGCCCGTTGCCGGCGGTCGTTCGTGCCGGCGACCGAGTGACACTCACGAGCGAGTGGTCGAAGGCGCAGATCGAATCCTTGGCCACCGCGGGCACGGGGGCTCGACTGGAGCCCGTGCTGTTGATCCTGGCGCCGGGTGGAAAGAGCGGCACCCGACCCTACTCGTCCGAACGAGAGGAGTTCGCGTTGATTTTGGAGGGAACCGTCGTGCTCACGCTCAAGGAGCCCGGTTCGGGCGGCACTCCAGAGCAGGAGTACGTACTTCAGAGCGGCGATGCAGTGATGATCCGGGCCGGGGTTGCGCGCAGGTGGGAGAACTCCAGCCGAGCACCGGTGAAGGTCATGATGGTCTCGGCCCGCTGACTTTCTTCCCATACCGCTAAGTTAGCGTCCGGATGCACGGACGACGCCGACTCCGACACCCGAATCGGGCTCATTAGTCGTGAGGCGGCTCACGTTCTAATCGTCGGGCAGACGCTAGGTTCCCCATCCCTGTTGCAGCGGCCACGTGCCGAAGGGACGAAGCAATTTCGCGCAGCGTGCCCGCGCCGTCAGCACTCGCCGGGTCGCGCTCGCCGTCGTTTCAAATAGCGGAAAGGTAGGGGAGCATGACAGCAGAGCAGCGGAGCAACCGATCCACGTCCGATGGTGCCACGGTAGTCGGTCTCTTTCGGGGCCAGGGGGCCGCCGAGCGTGGTATCCAGCGCCTGAAGGACGCCGGGTTTTCGGAGAACCAGATCGGGGTCGCCGTCCGCGACCGCGCACAGCAGCAGGCGCTGACTGAAGGAACCGGGACCCAGGCCGCTGAAGGTGCAACCAAGGGCGCCGTGGGCGGGGGTGTCGTGGGAGGGCTCCTCGGCCTCCTGGCCGGAGTCGGTGCGCTCGCGATCCCGGGTATCGGGCCCATCATCGCCGGCGGTGCGCTTGCCTCAACCTTGGCCGGCGCGGGGATCGGTGCGGCGGCGGGCGGGCTCCTCGGCGCGCTCGTCGGCATGGGCGTGCCGGAAGAGGATGCCCGGCACTTCGAGCGGGGCTTTCAGGAAGGTGGAGTGCTCGTCACGGTCAGCGGCGGCACGAGGACGGAGCAGGCCCGCATGGCGCTCTCCGACAGCGGCGCGGACCTTGGCCCGGTCAGCCGCGGTCTCAGCGCATCGGGGGTGACGGGAGACGAAGGCCGTCGCACCGGGGACACCGACCGGCTCGAGTTACACGAGGAGCAACTCGACATCGAGAAGGAGCAGGTGCAGGCGGGTGAGGTGCGGCTTCGCAAGGAAGTGGTTACCGAGCAACGAAACATCGAGGTGCCGGTTACGCGGGAAGAGGTCGTCATCGAGCGTCGGCCAGCCGGAGATCGCCAGGCGTCGACGACCGGCCTTGGCGAGGGTGAGGAGATCCGGATTCCGCTGATGGAAGAGCAGGTCAACGTCGAGAAGCATGCAGTGGTCCGCGAGGAAGTCTCGCTGGGCAAGCGGCAGGTGAAGGAGACGAAGCAAGTCTCCGACACCGTGCGACGCGAAGAGGCCCGCATCGAGACCCAGGGCAACGTGCGCATGGGCGAGTCCAGCGAAGCACGGAGCACAGAGGCGTGGCGGGGCAACGAGCGCCGATATCAGCTCGACGCGAATTACGCGGGCCCGGAGCGTCGCCTGGCCACGCGCTGAGCCAGCTGCCATCGGGCCACATGCCATGAGATTGGGGCCGGGACCAAATCCCGGCCCCTTTCTTACCTAGCCCGACAGCATCCGAGGGTCCGACCCGGGCGGCCGGGCTCAGAAAGGCTAAGTTCTTATACTCCTCCCCTCTCGGAGGCCATAGCTTGTCGGTTCACCGGCCGTACCGCACCATGCACCGATTCGTGTCAGCGCTCCTGCTTAGCAGCGTTGTCGCCGCCGTGGTGTGGCTGGCGGGGTTGCCGGCCGAGCGGCCGCTGCTGCCGCAAGAGCGCACTCCCGGGCTCTCCGTCCGGACCGCGCGCTTCGCACCGCTTGCCCGGCTCGACACATTGGCGTCGGCGCTGCACGACCTGGGTGCCCTGCCTCCTACCGTCGACACGGGTAGGGCACGAGCCGCGTATCGCCGCGCACGGGCAGCGTATAAGCGAATCGAGTATTTGGTCGAGTACGCCGACGCGTTCGGGGCCACAGCCCCCAATGATCGCGAGGGCCCCTTCCTGGTCCGTGCTCTCAACGGCCCACCGGTTCCGGCTGAAAACGAGGACGATCCAGCGCAGCCAGTACCCCCAACCGGGTTCCAGGTAATCGAGGCGGCCCTCTTTCCCCGGTTGATGACGGAGTTCCCAACGGTCGCCCGGCGCGAGGTCGAAGGCATGCAACGCGTGATCGACGCCATGCGGGGAGAACCCGCGGAGACGCTCGCGGCCGCGCGCTGGGGCTTCGACGCCGCGCGCCTCGAAGTCGCCCGGGTGGCCACGCTCGGCCTGGCCGGCGTGGACGCGACCCGTTCGGGCGACTGGCTCCGCGAATCTGCCGAAGCGCTCCATGGGGTCGAGGAGGGGCTTCGGCCCTACGAAGCCGCAATTGAGAAGCGAGACGCCGCAACCGCGACGGCGCTTCGGGTGTCGCTGGCTGCGGCGTCAGCTGATCTGGAGCGGGCGGCTGGGTCCGACACCTTCGACCGCCTCGCGTTTCTGGTTGATTTCGTTCGCCCCGTAACTGACGTGCTGAGGCGGGTCGAGCACGTGCTCGAGTTGCCCCCGGCACCGTACCGAACCGCCTGGGCGCCCGGCGCGACCAACATCTACGCCGATCGGGCTCTCGACTCCCGCTGGTACGCGCCGGATTATGCCCCCGAACCCACTCCGGAGTTGCTTGCGCTGGGCCGGCGGCTCTTCTTCGATCCGGCCCTTTCGCTCAAGGGCGCCCGCTCCTGCGCCACCTGTCATCTGCCGGCTCGCGCCTTCAGCGACGGTCGTGTCCGGGCCAACGTCGATCCGGGCCGCACACCGGCGCGGAATACGCCCACCCTGCTCAATGCCGGTCTCCAAGCCTTTCAGTTCGCCGACCAGCGGGTGCCATATCTGGAATTCCAGGTCGAGGAGGTAATGCAGAACAGCCGGGAGATGGGCCTGCCTGTTGATTCAGCGGCCCACAAGCTTGGCCGCGACTCCGCACTGATGGTTCAATTCGCGGCCGCGCTGGGCCGGCCGCGGGGCGCGCCCCTCACGGGACAGATGCTCTCGGTTGCGATGGCCGCCTACGTCCGATCGCTCGTCGCGCTGGATTCGCGCTTCGACCGTGCGGTCCGTGGCGATGCCGCGGCGCTGACGCCGGCGGAGACGCGAGGCTTCAACCTGTTTCTCGGCAAGGGTCGGTGCGGCACCTGCCATTTCCCCCCGCTGTTCGGGGGGACGGCACCCCCCAGCTACCTGGAGGCGGAGGCGGAGGTCATCGGGGTACCCGCGCGTCCGCTGACGGCACGGGCGACCATCGATCCCGATCCAGGCCTCTTCGGCTTCCATCCCCAGCCGCAGAACCGCCACGCATTCAAGACCCCGACCCTGCGCAACGTCGCTCGGACGGCGCCCTACATGCACAACGGCGTCTTTCGCACGTTGGACGAGGTGGTAGAATTCTATGACCGCGGCGGTGGCATCGGGCTGGGCATGCGGCTTCCCAATCAGACCTTACCTCCGGATTCCCTGCACCTGAGCGCTGCCGAGAAGCGCGATCTGGTGGCGTTTCTAGGCACGCTGACCGACACCACCGTGTCGGCAGCGCCGTGACTCGTTCCTGCCGAGCGTACCGGACAGCGTGCGAAGCGAGGGCTCGCTTCTAAGGCCGCTCATTTACCGGTTCGAGCGGGCCGCCGGCGAATCACGCGGCTAAGTTGTTGCGTTTCAAGGAAGCGCCCGTAGCTCAGCCGGATAGAGCATCTGCCTTCTAAGCAGAGGGTCGCAGGTTCGAGTCCTGCCGGGCGCGCTGCAGGTCCGTCTCAGCTCTTCTTCTTGCCTTTTTCACCTTTGTTCGGTGACGCACTCCCGGCAGCCGCATCTTTCCAGCGGTGCTCGAACTCGCTGTCCTGCTCGCCCTGTGTACCATGCTCTGCCGTCGACGGACCTGAGCTGCCGGACGGCTGGCGATCCTTGCCTGCCGGCGGTTTGGAGGACCCGGCCTGATCTTCCTGCTCGTCGTAGAATTCCTTCGCCGCGTCCGGTCGGTCGGTTCGGCCGCTTCGCTCGATGATTTCCTTCTGCTTGTCTTCGGTCATACCCGTCACGTCGTCGTTCTGAAGGGCCGGCACGCCCTCGGCTGGCTTTTCCGTCATGGAGCCACTCCGGTTTGAAGTCGGGAGCCGTCCGCGTTCCTGGTCGTGTCATTGGGACAATAATGCAGGCTGCGTTGCTACCGCGATGCCTCCTCCTCGATTTCCTCGTCTACATCCTCCTCGTCCACCTCCTCCTCGGCTCCTGCATCGGCCGCCTCACCATTGATGACGCTCTCGGCGACGGCTGTCAGCTTCTGGTCCGCCATCTCCTCCTCGTCCAGCGTCTCACCGAGCAGCTCGTGTACATCGTCGTGCCCCAGCATTTCGGCGTAGGTGCAGAGGCACCCGTAGCTCGCGATCTCGTAGTGTTCGACCTTCTGCGCCGCCGCGATCAGGGCGGCATCCATGACGGAGGGTTCCGCGTCAGTCTCCATCAGCTTGCGGCCTTCCTCCAGCAACCCCGCCATCCCGTCGCACTGCTTCGCCTTTGCCGGAATGCCGAGCAACTGGAAGACCTGCTCCAGCCGGGCTACGTGCCCTTCGGTTTCTTTGAGGTGGGTCCCGAACGCGCGTTGCAGATCAGCATGGCTGGCGGCCTTCACCATCCTGGGCAGCGCCCCGACGATCTGACCTTCGGCGTGGTAGATCTCCTGCAACTCGTTGACGAGCAGATCGTCAAGAGAGGCTAGCTTTGCCATAGGATACTCCTTGTAATCGGTCGGGGGATCGCCTGAACGGGCAAGCCACTGTAGACCCCGGGCAAGGGTGAATCCGTGTCGCAGGTCACCGGGGCGGGTCTGCCCCGACCGCCAGGCGCTCCGGGAGGCTGGGTCTGCAAACTACGCTCGCGGCGCTTGCGGTCGTCACGGTCGGTTACATCCTTGCCTACCTCGTTTTCGATCGGCTGCGAGACCGCTTCGGCTATGTGGGCGGCGCCGAATACCTGCTGATCGGCTACCTGCTTGGCCCCCGTGTTAGCGGCCTGCTCGGCACCGCCCAGGTGCAGGATCTCACGCCGATCGTGAGTCTGGCGCTGGGCTGGATGGGAATGCTCCTGGGCAGCTACTTCCGCCTCCCGGTGCTGGCGCTGGTGCGTGGGGCGCACCTGCAGGTAGCGTTCGCCGAAGCGCTCGTCACCTTCGCGCTGGCGTTCGGTGCCCTCCTGCCGTTGTTCTACTATGTCGCCGGCAGCCCCTGGCACGATGCGGCCGTTCAGGCCGTGACCCTGGCCTCCGTTGCCGTGCTGAGCTCGCCGGCTGCGGTCGACGAGCTCGGGCGACGGAGCGGGCTGCGCCCACCCATCCTGCCGGTGGTCCAACTGACCGCGCGAGTTGACGCCCTGGTCGGCGTCGTCGCCTTCGGGCTGATCCTCGCCGTCTATCACCAGGGCGAGGTGGCTTCGACGGTGCGGGCTCCAACCGCGACCGAATGGGCCGTGATCAACCTCGCTGTCGGTATCGCCAGCGGCATCTTGTTTCATCTCTTCCTCGGCCCCCGGCCCGACGCCGATCATCCGGAGGGGTCGAGCCGATTGTTCGTCGCCCTCGCGGGCGCGATCGTCGTCGCCAGCGGCGCGAGCTACTATCTGAACTTTTCGCCCATCTACACCACGCTGGTGCTCGGATTCATTCTGGCCAACAGCGGCAGCGCCCATCGCGACGTCGAACGGTTGCTTCGCTCGACCGAGCGACCGGTCTATCTGGCGCTGCTCGTCTTCGCGGGCGCGTCGTGGAGTCCGGGCTCGCCCGACCTGCTCGTGATCGCACCCGTCTTCGTTCTGATCAGGCTCGGTGCCCGCCTGCTCGGGGGCCGGTACGCTGGACGAACCGTGGCGCCGCCGGATCTCCGGACCCGCGGTCTGGGGCGGGCACTGCTCTCCCAGGGCGGTCTGGCCGTCGCTCTGGCACTCAACTACACCCAGGTGCGGCCGGACCTGAATCCCAAACTCGTGCTGACGGCGACGCTGCTGTCCGTGCTGCTGTTCGAGATCGTCGCGGCCCGCGAGGCGAACGCCGTAGTCGCCGCCGCGGATGCTGCGGGTGCCATGGAGCCGCCCGGACTCGACGGCGGGCCGGACGCGATGGAGCGGCCGGCGTGATCCGGCGGCTGGTGGTGCTGGCGCTGCTGATCGGTGGCGCCATCCTGCTCGAGCCATTGCGCTCGCCGACGGAGGGGGTGATCGCCCCACGATCGCTCTTTCTGTTCGGGATTCTCCTGCTCACGGCCGACACCTTCGGAGCACTTGCCCACGACGTCGGCCTCCCTCGACTGGTGGGCTACCTGGTAGCGGGGCTGGCGCTCGGCCCATCGGTCTCGGGCATCGTGCCCTCGGGCGTGCTCGAGGACATGGGCACGATGAAGCGCCTGGCCATAGGGCTGATCGGCCTGCTCGCCGGAGCCGAGCTGCGGGTGGCAGATCTCCGGCTCCGCCGGCGGGCCGTCGGATGGATTCTGGTCATGCAGACCGGCCTTGTCCTGGCGGCGCTGGTGGCAGTTACACTGGCGTTGCGGTCCTGGATCCCGTTCCTGGCGACGCTACCCGGGCCGGCGGTCTTTTCGGTGGCACTCTTGTTTTCGGTCGTCCTCACCGTCAACTCGCCCATGGTCACCCTCGCGCTGCTCACGGAGACCCGGGCGAGGGGGCCCGTGGCGCGCACGACGCTGGGTGTCGTGCTGGTGGCGGATGTCGTCGTGATTTTTCTCTTTACCGTGGCCTTCAGCCTCGCGCAGGCGCGTCTGGGAGGTGACTCGACCAGCGCCCTGGCCGCGTTGATCCGGCTGCTGCGGGAGGTGTTCGGCTCGCTGCTGGCCGGGGTGGTGATCGGAGGCATCGTGAGCCTCTACCTCCGCTTCGTGAAGCGCGAGCTGGTGGTCTTCGCGGTGGTCGTTGTCTTCGCGACCGCGGCAGCGGCGCAGGCGCTGCACTTCGAGCTGCTGCTGAGTCTCCTGACCGCCGGATTTCTGGTCGAGAACGTCGCGCCGGTGCGGGCGGAGCCGCTGGTGGCCACGCTGCACCTGACTGCGGTTCCGGTGTTCGTGATTTTTTTCGCGATGGCGGGCGCCGAGCTCCGGGTCCAGGAGTTCGCGTCGCTGTGGGGGGTCGTGCTGGTGGTGGTTGTGGTGCGGGCGGCGGCCATTTACGCGGGTTCCGGGATCGGGGCACGCTACGCCGGGGCCGAGGAGGTCGTCGTCCGGTATGCCTGGACCGGACTGGTCTCCCAGGCGGGGGTCGCTCTCGGGCTGGCCGCGGTGTTGGCCGAGCGGCTGCCGGGGGTGGGTGTGGCGATGCAGACGCTGATGATTGGGGTGATCGCGGTGAACGAATCAGTGGGTCCGATTCTGTTCCGACGGGGGCTCTCACGGGCCGGGGAAATCGCGGTGGAACAACCCCTTGCGTGCCGCGACAGCGCTCATTAGAATTGCCCTCCCGCAACTAACCCGGCTCTTCGATCCATGTGGCTTTCCATTCAGAGGATACGCCATTCGGAAAGGTCCCTCAGGCGGGATTTTATGATGGCCGGGCGAAGAGTGTTGGAGCGCTGCAGGTAGCTTGAAAACAGTGCTTGACAGCGTACTGAAATAGGCTATTATGGTGGGCTCCGGGCGAATAGCACGCCGGGACGGATTTTCAGCTCTTTGACAAGTGATGTGAGCAGAAAGTGACGGGAGTGCGGACCCTATGGTCTGGCGGACACAGAGGCTGTCCAGATCGGGTTTAACTCTGATTGATTGTGATTCCGACGACAAGAACAAACCAAGTCGTTCGGTTCGAGCTGTTCAATTCTTCAAAATCATTGGAGAGTTTGATCCTGGCTCAGGACGAACGCTGGCGGCGTGCCTAACACATGCAAGTCGAACGGAGCCAGGGGCAACTCTGGCTCAGTGGCGGACGGGTGCGTAACACGTGAGGAACATGACCATCGGCGGGGGATAGCCGGCCCAACGGCCGGGTAATACCGCGTACGACAACCGGGTCACCTGGCCTGGTTGTGAAAGCAGCAATGCACCGATGGAGTGCCTCGCGGCCTATCAGCTAGTTGGTGGGGTAACGGCTCACCAAGGCGACGACGGGTAGCTGGTCTGAGAGGATGGCCAGCCACATTGGGACTGAGACACGGCCCAGACTCCTACGGGAGGCAGCAGTGGGGAATCTTGCGCAATGGGCGAAAGCCTGACGCAGCGACGCCGCGTGTGGGATGACGGCCTTCGGGTTGTAAACCACTGTCGGGAGGGACGAATAACTGACGGTACCTCCAAAGGAAGCACCGGCTAACTCCGTGCCAGCAGCCGCGGTAATACGGAGGGTGCAAGCGTTGTCCGGAATCACTGGGCGTAAAGGGCGCGTAGGCGGCCTGGTAAGTAGGGGGTGAAATCCTGCGGCTCAACCGCAGGGCTGCCTTCTAAACTGTCAGGCTTGAGCACAGTAGAGG
>JACDDX010000054.1 GCA_013816685.1 Gemmatimonadales bacterium | reverse complement strand
CCACCGGCGCTCCGCACGCCTGGTGCTCGACCCACATCGCGGCCTGACCCTCGAAGCTGATCGGCCGGAGGAATCCGAGCAGCGCCGCCGCGGCGTCGAAGAGACGACCGGCCGATGTCGTCGAAAAGACGCGGGTCCGGCGCCCCAGCACCCGGCGGGCCTGATCGAAGAGGGGCGGGAAGCCGAACGGCTCGCGGGTGAGATCGGGTAGATCGTCGAGCTGGTCCAGAAACCCCGCCGCCGCCTGCACCGGATGTCTCGCCGCCGCGTCGCCGCCGGCGAGCGCGGCAGTCCGCAGGTGCCCGACCCGCTCCAGCCCGGTGCGGATCCCACCCACGAAGAATTCGCCGCCCCAGATGCTGCCGTTATCGCCCCAGCCGGTGCCGTCCAGACTGATGCCCAGCACGCGGTCGTCCCACGCGCCCCGTTCGGCGAGCACCGACGCGATGTGAGCGCGATGATGCTGCACCGCCATTCGCTCGCTCCGGCCGAAGGTGTCGGCGAATGCGGTCGAGCGGTACTGCGGATGCGCGTCGTGCACGACCAGCAGTTCGTCCTCGCGCACGGCGTACATGGCGAGGAAATCGCGAGTGGTCTCCTCGAAGGCTCGGGCGGCGTCGAAGTGGTCGAGGTCGCCGATGTGCTGGCTGGTGAACGCCTGGCCGTCCACGACGAGCGTGACGGTGTTCTTGAGGTCGGCGCCGAGCGCGAGCACGGGACGCGACACCGGGAGTGCCGCCACCGCGCCCGGCGCGTAGCCGCGGCCGCGGCGCAGGATCACTGGACCGAGCGATCCGTGGCGCACCACCGAATCTTCGACCCGCCGCGCGATGGGCCGCTCGCCGACCAGGAGCGCGTCGGCCAGCCCGCCCAGGCGATCGCGGGCGTCGGCATCGTCGCAGGCGATCGGCTCGCTCGAGCGGTTGGCGCTGGTCATGACGAGCACGTCCGGCGCGCCGGCCGCGAAGAGCAGGTGATGCAGCGGTGTGTAGGGCAGCATGACGCCGAGCTCGCCGGCGTCGGGCGCCACGTGGGGCAGGGTGGCCCGGGCCGCCGCCAGCACGATCGGAGCGGCGGCACTCCGGAGCAGCGACTCGGCCTCGGGGGCCAGGACGACCAAGGCGTGCGCGGTGGCGAGGTCGCGCGCCATCAGCGCGAACGGCTTCTCCTTCCGATACTTCCGCCCGCGCAAGCGCAGGACGGCGGCGGGGTCCCTCGCGTCGCAGGCGAGATGGTAGCCGCCGATCCCCTTGACCGCGACGATGCCTCCCTCGCGCAGCAGCGCCGCGGCGCGTTCGATCGCGGCATCGCTCGTCCGGATGTCGATGTCGAGACTCGCGCCACTCAGGGTGTAGCCCGGCCCGCACTCCGGGCACGCCACCGGCTGCGCATGAAAGCGGCGGCTCAGGGGATCGTGATACTCCGCGGCGCAGCGCGCGTCCATCGGCCAGGCAGCCATGGTCGTGGCGGCGCGGTCGTAGGGCAGGCCCCGCACGATCGAGAAGCGCGGGCCGCAGTCGGTACAGTTCAGGTACGGATAGCGGTGGCGAGGGTCGGCAGGGTCGAAGAGCTCCTCAAGACACCGTGCGCACAGCGCCAGATCGGGCGAGATCGCCGCGGTCGGCCGGGCCCGCTCCCGGCTGCTCCGGATGACGAACCCGTCATGGCCGTCGGGCTCGACCGGGTCCACTTCGATTGCCGTGATCGTCGCCGCAGCCGGCGCGTCGGCGCGGAGCTCATGAAGAAAGGCGGCCATCCGGTCGCCCTCGCCTTCGAGGTGGATCTCGACCCCTTCGTCGCCGTTGAGCACCCAGCCGGCGAGGGTGTTTGCCCTGGCGAGGCGGTAGACGAACGGCCGGAAGCCGACGCCCTGCACGACGCCCCGCACCCGTATGGTGCAGGCGCTCGTCATGGGCTTACTCGCTCACCGTGCAGCCGCGGCCCTGCCAGCCGATCTGCTTGACGAGTCCGTTCTCCACCAGCACCGGCACCGTGCGCTGGCCACCGGCCACCTCGCGCATGCGCTCGCGTGCCGCCGGATCGGCATCGACGTCGTATTCCACGAAGTCCGCGCCACGCATCTCCAGCCATTCGCGCATGTCCCGGGTGTAGGGGCATGAGGGTGTCCCGTACAGTTCAACCGGCGTCATGCGCGAGCTCCTCCAGCGATTCGCGGATGGTGTGATAGATCGACGCCTGCACTTCCTGGATGCGCGGGATGTAGTCCGATTCCACCACCACATAGTGATCTGCCAGCGACTGCCGGCGGATCTCGCCGCCGTCGTATCCCAGCAGCGCCACCGTGAGCAACCCGCGCTTCCGGGCCTCGGCGAGCGCGGCGATGACGTTGCGGGAGCCCCCGCTGGTGGAGATCGCCACGGCGATGTCGCCCGGCTCTGCGTGGGCGATGAGCTGACGCAGAAAGACCACATCGGTGCCCACGTCGTTCGCGATGGCGGTGACGGTGGCGGGCTCCATGACGAGTGAGACCGCCCGCACGGGGCGCATTCCCTTCGGCGGCGCGACGCAGTCGATCGCCCAGTCGTTGGCGTCGGTCGCGGAGCCGCCGTTGCCGAAGAAGATGAGCTTGCCGCCGCGCGCGAGGCGCCCGTGCATCGCGACGGTCGCCTCCGCAATCCGGCCCGCCTCGTTGCACGCCACGGCCGAGCGGAGCGCCGCGTCCTCGGCCACCTTCAGCACAATAGATGCGGCGACCTGGGCTTCGAGCGCCGCCGGCGCCTGCTTTTCCCGGCCGAGGAACGGATAGAGAAAGCCCGATTCACCGACGTCGTGGCCCAGTTCGCGGTGCTCCAGAAAGACGTGCACTGTCTCCCACAGCACGTGGTAGAGCAGCTCGATCAGCTCCTGGTGCACGAACGGGTGGAGCGTACGGGCCTCGACCGCGTAGGTGCCAACCTGTCCCGGCAGCGCGAAGGTCATCGCCCCGTGCGCGGAGGCGGACGCCAGCGTCTGGCGCACCTCGTCGTCCCCCTCGGGCGGGGCGAAGCCCATCACGATATCCTCGGGCCGGACGAGTGCCGCGATCCAGGGACCGAACATGACGCTTAGATCGAGTGCCGGAAGCGCCCGCTTGCCGACGATGACCGGGTGCACGAATTCCACCGAGACGTGCTGGGCGTCGGTCGCGCAGGCGCCGCGTCCGAACGCGAGCAGCCGACCGCCGCGGAGGAACCGCTCGGCCATGTCCCGGGACGCCGTCGCGAGCCGGGGTGCTTCCTCCGCGAAGAACCGCTGGAAGAGATCGTTGCGCGAGCGGATGCGCGTCTCGATGGTCGCCGACAGATCCATCGCGACGGGCCGCACTCGTTCCGTTCGAGTGGTCACGGGTGCCGCTCAGCAGATCCGCGGCAGCGGGTCGCCGACCAGCATGTCCACGATCCGGGTGCCGCCATAGCGCGTGGCCACGAGCACCGCTCCGGCGGGCTCGTCGCGCACCTCGCCGATGATCACGGCACCCGCGCCGCCAGCGGCGCGGATGGCGTCCAGCGCGCGAGACGCCTGCTCGGCGGTGACCACGGCGAGGAACTGGCCCTCGTTGGCGATGTGCAGCGGATCGAGACCGAGCAGCTCGCAGGCGCCCCGTACCTCGTCGCGCACCGGTATCGACTCCTCGAACAGATGCACGCCGAGCCCGCTGTCGAGCGCGAGCTCATTGAGCGACGTGGCGACGCCGCCGCGGGTCGGATCCCGCATCCAGCGAACGGACGGCCCGGCCGCCGTCACGAGCGCCTCGACCATCGGAAAGACCGAGCGGGTGTCCGAGCCGAGGTCGGCTTCCAGATCGAGCTCCCCGCGGGCGAGCAGGATCGTAATGCCGTGGTCGCCGATCGGCCCTGAGAGAATGATCTGGTCGCCGGGGCACACCAAGCGCGCCGACAGCGACACCCCCGCGAGCGGCTGCCCGATCCCGGTGGTGGTGATGTAGAGCCGATCCACCTTGCCATGCTCGACGACCTTGGTGTCGCCGCCCACGATGGCAACGCCCGCCTCGCGCGCGGCACGTCCCATCGCCCGAACCTCGGCCGCGAGGGTGTCGGTCGGGAGGCCGGCCTCGAGCACGAACGTCGTCACCAGCGCCACCGGGCGGGCGCCACCCACGGCGAGGTCGTTCACGGTCCCGTTTACCGCCAGCTCACCGATGGACCCGCCCGGAAAGACCAGCGGCGTCACCACGAAGCTGTCTGTGGTAATGGCGACCGGCGCACCTCCCACCGTGACGCGCGCGGCGTCACTCAGCCGGTCGCCCAAGGCGGGCTGCCCGCTGTCGAACAGCAGCGGCGCGAAGAGCCCGTCGACCAGCCGGCGCGACGCCTTGCCGCCCGCGCCGTGCGCCATCTCGATCTGCGGGTCGCGGAAGCGGAGCGACGCCTCGATCGTCAGGCCGGTGTCAGCACCCGGAGCGAGGCCGCGGTCTTCCGATGTTCGTAATTGTAGTACGCTGCGCATGAGCCTTCCGAGGAAACCATCAGTGCACCGACCGGATGTTCCGGCGTGCACTCCCGGCCAAACAGTTTGCACTGGTGTGGCTTGAGGACACCCTTCAGCACCTCACCGCACTGCGCCGCCTTGGGATCGGTCACCCGCACGCCCGGAACCCGGAACACCCGCTCGGCGTCCCATGCGGCGTACGCGTCCCGGAGCTGCAGCGCGGACTGCGAGATGAATCCGAGACCGCGCCACTCGAAATAGGGCCGCAGCTCGAAGACCTCCGCCAGCGCCCGGAGCGCGGCGCGGTTCCCCTCCCAGGGCACGACCCGCGTATACTGGTTCTCCACCACGCTGCGCCCCTCCCGCAGCTGGCGGAGGAGCATGACGATCGACTGCAGCATGTCCACCGGCTCGAAGCCCGACACCACGATGGGCTTGTGCTCCGTGGCGGCGATCCACTCGTACGGCCGGCAGCCGATGACGGTGGACACGTGCCCCGGACCCAGGAAGCCGTCGAGCCGCATGTCGGGCGAGTCGAGGATGGCCCGGATGGCGGGGATGATCGTTACGTGATTGCAGAACACCGAGAAGTTCCGAATTCCCTCGGCCCGCGCGCGCATCAGAGTGAGAGCGGTGGAGGGGGCCGTGGTTTCGAACCCGATGGCGAAGAACATCACGTGGCGGTCGGGGTTCGTGCGCGCCAGCTTGAGCGCGTCGCTCGGCGAGTACACGATCCGCACGTCGAGTCCCCGTGCCTTGTGTTCCAACGGGCTGCCCTGCGCACCCGGGACCCGCATCATGTCGCCGAACGCGGCGAAGATGACGTTCGGGTCGCGCGCCAAGGCGAGCCCGTCGTCGATCCGCCCCATCGGCAGGACGCAGACCGGGCAGCCGGGGCCGTGGATCAGCTCGATGTTCTCGGGGAGCACATCCTTGAGACCGAAGCGGTAGATCGCATGGGTATGTCCGCCGCACACCTCCATCAATCGATAGTGCCGCCCCGGCTCGGCCAGCCGGCGGATCTCGTCGCAGGCCCTGCCGATGAGGTCGGAATCGCGGAACTCATCGACGTATTTCATGCCCGCTTCTCCTCCCGCCGCTCCTCGAGGCCGTAGCCGCGCACCTCCTCCATGGCGGCCTCGTCCTCACCGAGGACCGCCAGCATGCGCATCTGGTCTTCGGCCTGGCGCTCGCTGATTCGGCTCATGGCGAACCCGACGTGGATCAGCACCCAGTCACCGACGGCAGGCATGTCGTCCAGCAGGAGCCCGAGGTCCACACGGCGTCGCACCCCGGTGACCTCCACCATGGCCAACTGGGCGGGCTCGGTGATCAGTTCGACGATTTGGCCTGGAATGGCAAGGCACATGGGTTGTCGTCCTATTCTATTTCCGCGCAACGATTTCGAAGGTCAACTTCACCTCGTCCTTGACCTTCAGCATGCCCCCGGCGACCGAGACCAGCCGGATACCGTCGTCGCTCTGCTTGACCGTGGTCTCTCCCTGGCCGCGCAGCGTCCCACCCATCTGGGACACCCGGACGGCAACGGTCTGCGGTCGGGTCACCCCGTGCAGGGTGAGGTCGCCTGCCAAGGTGAACTGCGGACTGCGGGGGCCTTCTGGGTGATGCGGCCGTACGGGACCGTGGCGGGCATGTACGCTCCTTCTCGAACGGCGGTGAAGTCGAGAGAGATGTGGACTGATTTAGCGGGTGCGCTCCATATTCGTGCTTCCCGGGGCTGGTCGCAAGAGGGCGCGGCCCTTCAAATCGGCTGCGAAAATCTATGATCAGCATCAGGGATTCCCGGATGACACGCCAGCGGCAGGGCTATTTCGCCGGTTCTTCCAGCCGCCACTCGATGGCGCGCTGCACCAGCGCCCGGGAGCTCTGCAGCGCCAGCTTCTCCTTGATGTGCGCCTGGTAGGACTCGACCGTCTTCACGCTGAGGTGCAGTTCGTCGGCAATCTTGCGTGTTCCGTGGCCGCCGCCGATCAGGCGGAACACCTCCAGCTCACGATCGCTGAGCCGCTCGATGGGCGCCTGGCCGGTTCGCCCGGCGCCCGACGCGAGCTGCCGCAGCATCGCGCTCGCCATCCGGTCGCTCACGTACATCTCATGCCGCAGGATCCGCCGGAGCGCCACGAGCACGTTTTCGGTGGCCTCCTGCTTCATGATGTAGCCGTTCGCGCCGGCCCTGATCGCGCGTTCGGCGTACACCGACTCATCGTGCATCGAGAGCACGAGCACCGGCAGCGCCGGGTCCGTCGCGCGCAAGGTCTTGAGAAAGTCGATGCCGTCGGGGCCCGGGAGCGAAATGTCCAGCACCACGACGTCGGGGCGGCTGGCCGCGATCGCGGCGAGGCCGCTTTCCGCCTCTTCCGCCTCGCCGCACACCTCGAGGTCCGGTTCCTGGTCGATCAGGAGCGCGATCCCCTGCCGCACGATCGGGTGGTCGTCGACCACAAAGACGCGGTGCTTGGTGCGTACGGACCGAGCGGGTGTACGGTGTGGCACGGCGCTCCTTTGCGTCAGCGCTCCAGTGGAAAACGGCAGCAGATGGCGGTGCCGCGCGGCAGACGGCGATGGACCTCGAGCGAGCGGCCGATCATGCTGGCCCGATAGCTCATGATCCGAAGTCCGAGCCCGGGCTGGGTGGATGGTACCTCCGCGATGCCGGTTCCGTCGTCTTCGATGCGCAGGCTGCCGCCGTCCCGGGTACGCGACAGCGTCAGCACGATGTGCTCGGGCCGGCCATGCTTGATGGCGTTATTCACCGCCTCCTGCGCGACGTGAAACAGATGGGTGGCCACGGTGACGTCCGTGATCAGAATCGGATCCGCGCAGTCGAAACGGCAGGGGACGTGGAACAGGTCCTCGACCTCGGCCGCCCATTGCTGCAGCGCGGCCATGAGCCCGTGCGCGCCGGAGAAGACGGGGATCAGCCCCCGGGCGAGCTGCCGGGTCCGGTGGATGGCATCGTTCACCAGCCGGACGATCTTCGCCGCGTGCGGTGCCTGCGCTGCTTCGGACTCGGTGAGCTGCTGCTCCAGCACCTTGCTCATGAAGGCGATCCCGGTCAGGTGCTGGCCCAGGCCGTCGTGCAGGTCCTGTCCGATCTGGCGCTGCTCGCGGCCGCTGATCTCGAGCAGTGCGGATTCCATCCGCTTCCGTTCGGTAATGTCGATGCCGGTGGTGATGACATGGGTAGGGCCCCAGGTGGCTTCCGGCAGCACCGTGTTGGACCAGGCGATCCGTCGGCGGGATCCATCGCGGGTGGTCCAGTCGCTTTCACAGGTACGAGCCTCGCCCGCCCGCAGATCCTGCAGCAATGCACGTACACTCTCCGCTTCCTCCGCGACGGGGAACAGATCCCAGAACTGTTTCCCGCGGACCTCGTCGAAGGAGTACCCGCTGATGCGCTCACACATGCGGTTGAAGCGGATGACGTTGCCCGACGGACTGAGCACCACGACGAGCGCGCCCACGGTATCGAGCACCGCCGAGGAGATCGCGCTCGCGCTCGAGGGCGGCCTCGGTCTGCTTGAGCTCGGTGATGTCGAAACCCACTCCGTGGAGGAACCAGGGCTGGCCGCCGTCGCGCCGCACCATCTTCACTTCGCACTGGAACCAGCGGACCCTGCCGTCCCGTGCCAGGACGCGGTACGCGGAGCGAAGTGGCCGGCCGGTCAGGAACATTTCGGCCGCCTCGACGCTCCAGCGAAGCTGGTCGTCGGGATGGATGTGGTCGTACCAGCGGATCGGATCTTCCAGCCATTCGGCCTGGGAGAACCCCATCGCCTCCTCGATCCGCGGGCTCACGTACGCCTCGCCGATCCCGCGGTCGAGATAGGCCATGAACACGACCGCCGGGACCTGCTCCACCAGCGTGCGGTACTTGGCTTCGAGGTTAGGCAGCGGCGGATCGAGCAGGGCGGTGCTGGTGTGCGACGTGGGGTTGTCGCGGTCCGTCCGATTCCCGCGGGAGAAGACGGCCGCGAGGTCGCGCAGAATCCCTTCGGCCTCGAGATGATTCAGCGCGTCCGTCACCGGCCCGCCTCCCGACCGGCTCGCCACCCCGGCTCCTTGTTCATCGAGGTCAGGGTGAAGCGGCGCAGGGCCTGAATCGCGCGACCATAGGTCATCACCGCCGCGGTTGACAGCAGCGACCCAGGCGGCTGGTCCATGAAGGGCATGAACTTGTCAGGAAAGCCGGGCATGGTGCACCCGATGCAGATGCCGCCGACGTTCGGGCAGCCGCCGACACCGCCCATCCACCCGCGCTTGCCCACGTTGCATTGCACCACCGGGCCCCAGCACCCCAGCTTCACGATGCGGAGGGGGGAGCCGTATGTGTCGGCGAACTCCCCCTGCTCGTAGG
>JACDDX010000364.1 GCA_013816685.1 Gemmatimonadales bacterium | reverse complement strand
CTCGGCAAGGGCGGCCTCGACGGCAATGTGCTCCGGATCAAGCCGCCGCTCTGCATCACGCCGGCCGACGTCGACTTCGCGCTCGATGTGCTCGATCAGGCCCTCTCGCGCATCGGGCCCTAGCACCGGTGTGACGGGTCCGCCCGCCCGAATAGAGCCCGCTATATTCCAGTCATGAGTTCGCCCCAGTTCGAGGTCGTCGCCCCGTTCGAGCCCGCCGGCGACCAGCCCAAGGCGATCGCGGAGCTCAGCGCCGGTCTCCTGCGCGGCGACAAGTACCAGACCCTCCTCGGTGTCACCGGTTCCGGCAAGACGATGACGCTCGCGCACACCATCGCGGCGCACGGCAGGCCGACCCTCGTCCTCTCGCACAACAAGACGCTGGCGGCACAGCTCTACGGCGAGCTGCGTCAGTTTCTCCCCAAGAACGCGGTCGAGTACTTCGTCTCCTATTACGACTACTACCAGCCCGAAGCCTACGTACCATCGACCGACGTGTACATCGAGAAGGACGCGTCGATCAATCAGGACATCGAGAGCCTCCGGCTCCGGGCAACGTCGAGCCTCATGGAGCGGCAGGACGTCGTCATCGTCGCCACGGTCAGCGCCATCTACGGCCTGGGCGACCCGGTCGAGTATCGCAAACTGATGGTGACCGTTGAACGGGGCGAGCAGCGCGGCCGCGACAATATCCTCGCGGACCTGGTGCGCATCCAGTACAGCCGCAACGACGTCTCGTTCGAGCAGGGCACCTTCCGCGTGCGTGGCGATTCGATCGAGGTCTTCCCGGCCTACGCGGAGCAGGCCATCCGGATCGAGCTCTGGGGTGACGAGGTGGAGCGGGTGAGCAAGATCAATCCGCTCACCGGCGAGACCATCGCGCAGCTCGACCGCTGCGCGATTTACCCGGCCAAGCACTTCGTCACCCAGCGGCCCACCATCGAGCGTGCGGTCAAGGCGATCCGGGCCGAGCTGGCCGAGCGACTGACCGAGCTCAAGTCGGCGGGGAAGCTGCTCGAGGCACAGCGGCTGGAGTCGCGCACGAACTTCGACATCGAGATGCTGCTCGAGGTCGGCACCTGTGCCGGCATCGAGAACTACTCCCGGCACCTGACGGCGCGGCAGGCGGGGGAACGGCCGGCGTGCCTGTTCGACTACTTCCCTCCCGAGTTTCTGGTCGTGGTGGATGAGTCGCACGTCAGTCTCCCGCAGATCGGCGGCATGTTCAACGGAGACCGCGCGCGGAAAACCACGCTGGTGGAGTACGGGTTCCGGTTGCCCTCGGCGCTCGACAACCGGCCGCTCCACTTCGACGAGTTCATGGCGCTCACGACGCAGATGATCAGCCTGTCGGCCACCCCGGGCGAGTTCGAGCTGCGACTCAGTGGTGGCGTGATCGTCGAGCAGATCATCCGGCCCACGGGGCTCATCGATCCGACGGTGGACGTGCGCCCGGTACGGGGTCAGGTGGACGACCTGCTGAACGAGATCCACGCGCGCGAGGCCGTGCACGAACGGGTGCTCGTCACGACCCTGACCAAGCGGATGTCGGAAGATCTCACCGACTATCTCCAGCAGCATGGCATTCGGGTGCGCTACCTGCATTCCGACATCGACGCGATCGAGCGGATGGAGATTCTGCGCGGCCTGCGCCTCGGGGATTTCGACGTGCTGGTGGGCATCAACCTGCTGCGGGAAGGGCTGGACCTGCCGGAGGTCTCGCTGGTGGCCATCCTCGACGCCGACCAGGAGGGCTTTCTCCGCTCCGACCGTTCGCTGGTCCAGACGATCGGCCGGGCCGCGCGGAACGTGAACGGGAAGGCGATCCTGTACGCCGATCGTATCACCGGCTCGATGCAGCGCGCGCTGGACGAGATGGATCGCCGCCGGGCCATCCAGCGCGAGTACAATGAGGTGCACGGCATCACGCCGCGCTCGATCATCAAGAGCATGGACGAGGTCCGGCTCGCGACCCACGTGGCCGACGCCCGCACCGAGCGGCCCGAGCCGAGGGACGCGGCGCCGGCCCGGGTGGATCTCCGCGATCCGGCGAAACGGGCCGCGCTGGTGGCGACCCTCGAGCGGCAGATGCGCTCGGCGGCGGCAAACCT
>JACDDX010000053.1 GCA_013816685.1 Gemmatimonadales bacterium | reverse complement strand
GGTCGGGACGTACGCGCCGACCGAGAAGCAGGTCGCGTTTTATCGGCGGCTGGCGGACGATGTCGTGTTCGCCGAGGAGGAGCGCCGGAGCGCACTGGACTGGCTGGCGACGAAGGCGACGCGGCAGGCGATCAAGGATCAGATCGACTGGCTCAAGCGGCAGGTGGAGACCCGTAGGGCGCGGGTCCGCTCGGCGGCATGATGATCATGGCTCGGCGATGGGCGATGAGGGGCTCGAACCCCCGACCTCGCGCATGTGAGGCGCGCGCTCTAACCAGCTGAGCTAATCGCCCGGTTTCGGGAGGGTCATTCTACATCGACCCTGTCGTACCAGCAACCCTGCTGCTAGCTGGAAACCATCACGGGGAGTGTCGGATCAATACGCCGGCACTCCCCGTGATGGTCGATGCGCATGGGCCCTCTGGGATTCGAACCCAGGACCTACGGATTATGAGTCCGCTGCTCTAACCGCCTGAGCTAAGGGCCCGCGCTGCTTCGACGAATCTAAGACTTTGCCGCGCCCTTGAGTTTACTCCCTGCCCTTCGCCTTGTCCCGCCGGACGGTGAGTCGCTTGCCTTTCACCGTCACCGCCCGGAGCGCGGTGATCACCTGGTCGACCAATTCCTCGGGCAGCTCCACCAGGCTGAAGCGGTCGGCGATTTCGATGGCGCCGATGTCCTGTCCTGTGATCCCCGCCTGGTTGATGATCGCGCCGACCAGATCCGCCGGTCGCATGTTCGCCTTCCGGCCGGCACCGACGTAGATCCGGACCAGGCCGGAACTGACCCCATTGCCCCGATGGAAGCCGGCGGAGTCTCGCGGCGTCGGCGGCAGAGAGAGCTTCTGCCCGTTCGACCGCGCCCCCTTTGATCGCGAAGGCGCAGGCACGACCGGCGGATCGGCCTCGTCAGCCTCGGTCCCTGGCCCACCCGCAGCCGTGTGGGCGTGCTGCACGGCTGCGGTCGCGATGTCCATCAGATCGAATTCCTGCGCCAGTGCCTCCACCACCACCCGGTACCCATCGAAGTTCCCGGCCCGGATCAGCTCGCTGATGCTCGCCCGCGTCAGGTCTAGCCGCCGCGCGCGCACATCGACGACTGTCGGCACGACCGCAATCTCGATCCGCTGCTTGGTCACCTGCTCGATGTTCCGGAGCAGCCGGTGCTCGCGCGGCTCGGCCAGGGTGATCGCGACGCCCGCGCGGCCCGCGCGCCCCGTCCGCCCGATGCGGTGCACGTAGGCGGCCGGTGAGTTCGGGACGTCGAAATTGACCACGTGCGAGAGTTGCGGGATGTCGAGTCCGCGGGCCGCGACGTCGGTCGCGACCAGCAGATCCACCGCCCCGCTGCGGGTGCGTTTCATCACCCGATTCCGCTGGTCCTGGGTCATGCCTCCGTGCAGCGCCTCGGCCCCATACCCGCGCGCGGCCAGAGTCTGGGTCAGCGTGTCCACCTCGGTGCGGGTGCGGCAGAACACCAGCGCGAGTGTGGGAGCTTCGAGGTCCAGAATCCGGCTCAGGGCATTGAGCTTGTTGGGCCGAGCGACGACATAGGCGGTCTGCCGGACCTTGGGCAGCGAGCCTGGCGCACCGGCCTTCCGGGAGATTGCGACCCGGGCCGGACCCCGCAGCCGCCGCTCGGCGATCGCCGCGATCCGGGTCGGTATCGTCGCGGAGAACAGCGCGGTCTGCCGCGCCGCGGGGGCGGCATCGAGGATCAGGTCGATCTCGTCGGCAAACCCCATGTCGAGCATTTCGTCGGCCTCGTCCAGTACCAGCGCGATCAGCTCGGACAGCACCAGGGTACCGCGCCGCAGGTGGTCCAGAGCCCGGCCCGGTGTGGCCACCACCACGTGCACGCCGCGCCGGAGCCCGCGGATCTGCTGATCGAACGCCTGCCCGCCGTAAATGGGGAGCACGGTAGTGCCCGTCGCCCGCCCATAGCGGTGGAAGGCCTCGGCCACCTGCATGGCAAGTTCGCGGGTCGGCACCAGGACGAGGAGCACGGGCCGGGACGGATGCGGCCGGGCGCGCTCGATCCGTTGCAGCAGCGGGAGGGCGAATGCCGCGGTCTTGCCGGTGCCGGTGGCCGCCTGCCCGACCACGTCCCGGCCAGCGAGGAGCAGAGGGATCGTCTCACGCTGGATCGGCGTCGGCTCTTCGTAGCCGAGCGTGGCGAGCGTCTCGACGAGCGACGGCTGCAGGCCGAGGTCGGCGAAGGTGGCAGGAAGGGACATGGCGCGGAATGTACACCCCGGCATCTGTCCCGGGTGACACCGTCCGCCGGTGACGGGCTCTAGACACCAGAACAGGCCGACCGGAGTCGACCTGTTCTCCTTGCGGGTTCTCGCGCTGCAGAAAGTTTCTGAAGCCCTTCCGCTCCTAGAAGGTGGGCGAGGCCACCGTCGTCGGAGTGCACTCCGCCTGGGTCCGGCTATCCGCGCACGCCTTGAGCGTCGCCCCGCTGTTGTTGGCGAACTCCGCCCCGTTGATGGTCCAGCGCACCTTGCCGGTGCCGTTCGCGTCCGAGACGCTGTTCGACGCGGTGATGGTTCCCAGCGACACTTCGTACTTGAGGCCGGCGTTGGGCACGGTGGCCCCGGTCGTGTCGGTCACCGTCACCGTGTACGTGTACTGTACGCTGCCGTCCTGCTGCGGCTCGCGGTCGTCCTCGTTGGCCGTCACCGTGTAGGTCGTCACGTCGTTGGGGGTGTTCGAGTCGCCGCCGCACGCGCCCATCAGCATGCCGGCCACGCCCACGGCGAGGCCCAGCACGCCTCGGCGAAGCCGGGCGGACGGGTGGGTCGTGTATGAGAGCAGTCCGTTCACGTTGTCATCCTTCACGCTTGAAGAGTCCGCGGATTCGGCGAATCCGCCAGGGCGACGCGACGATGCCGCCAGCACCGGCCGGCAGACAGGAGGGTCGCATGCACAAGAAATCACGCCGCTGGCGACCGCGCCACCGGCTGCGTCACAATTCCGGGCTTCACTTCCGACTGGTGATCCGCTCGTACAGCTCCACGTGCCGCGCCGCCATCTGCCCGCGCGTGAACTGCGCGTTCACCCGGCGCCGACCGGCCTCACCCATGGCGCGCCGGCGCGCAGGGTCCTGACAGAGCGTTGCCAGCGCCCGGGCCAGGGCGGGCACGTCGCGCAGCGGCACCTCGAGCCCGGTCTCGCCCGGCACGTTGACCTCCCGCACCGCGCTGGGGACTGCCGTGGTGATGACCGGCCGGCCCGCCGCCATCGCCTCCAGCACGACGAGGCCGAACATCTCCTGCACCGTCACCGACGGCAGCACCAGGAAGTCGGCGTCGGCCATGCGGCGCGGCAGATCGTCGTCGGGGTACTCGCCGAACCAGCGCACCCGGTCCTGGACCGCAAGCGCCTGCGCCAGAGTTCGGAGTCGCGGGCCTTCCGGTCCGGAGCCGACGATGTCGAGCCGGAGATCGGGCACCAGCTCCAGCGCCCGGAGCAGCAGATCCAGCCCCTTGTACGGCACCAGCCGCCCGATGAATAGCGCCCGGGTGGGCCCGCCAGGCGGTGGAGGCGGCACCATCTCCCAGCGCGTCTGATCGATCCCGAACGGGATGACTTCGACCTTTGCCTCGTAACCGGTTAGCTCGCTCGACAGCGCCAGATGGGCACGGCTCGGCACGACGATCGCCCGGGCCTGGCGGAGCACGAGGCGGGTCACCATCCGGTAGGCTGAACGCCGCGAGTCCGCGTGCTGCGTCACGACGACCGGGGTGCGCCCGGCCCGGAGCAGGCAGGCGAGATCGGCGAGCGGATGTGGGTGATGGACGTGGATGACGTCGGCTTGCTTCCACGCCGCGGCGATGTAGCCCGGCGCGATCTCCTGCGAGCCCAGCGCGCCCAGCGAGAACGCGCGGCTGATCGAGGTGCGGTGGCGACCCGCGTCGCGCGAGTGGCCGATCGTCTCAACCGCCAGCACCTCGACCCGGTGACCCAGGGCGGCCGCACCCTCGGCGAGGCCCTGCACCACGCGCTCCATCCCGCCCGAGCGGGGCCAGTAATGCTTCGCCAGGTGGAGAATGCGCATGCCGGATCTATATTCTTAGGATGGAGTCGCGAGCGGACGGTCGGAGTCGCGGCAACTTCACCTGAGATCCCGAGCGCTGTCAACTACAAGGAACGCCGTGCCACGAGCTCTCGCAGGAGGCGGCGCGCGGCGCTAGCATGCGCGCCGTCGTCGTCTCCCATCACTACGCCGATCCCGCGAACCGGGGCAAGTTGCGCGTCCTCGCCGGGCTCGGCGCCACGGTTGCGGTGGCAGTACCTGATCGGTGGGTCCTCCCCGGCGGAGGCGTTCGGGTCACCGCGTACGGCGACGATGCAGGCGTGCGCGTCGTTCCCATTCCGGTGCGCGGCTCGGCCGGCGAGCCGCCGCGCCTCACCTGGAACACCAAGGCCCTGAAGCGCCTCCTCACCGACTTCCGGCCCGACTTGGTGCAAGTGGAGGAGGAACCCTGGACGGCGGGCGCCGCGGCGGCCTCCCGCACGGCGAAGCGTCTCAAGATCCCGCTCGTGATCGCGACCCGCGACGGCGTGCCGCGCGCCCTCTCCCTCGGCGAACGACTTCGCCGTGACCGGGTGCTCGGTCGCGCTCGCGGGATCCTTGGCGGCAGCCAGCTCGCCACCGCGCTTGCCACCCGGAAGCGGAATGGCATTCCTCACGAGGTCGTCCCGCAGCTCGGTATCACGCCGCTGCCGCTGGTGCCGAGGGTGCCGCATGGGACGTTTGCGATCGGATTCGTCGGGCGGCTGGTGCCCGAGCGGGGGCTCGACCTGCTCTTCCGCGCGTGCGTCAATCTGGTCGGCAACTGGACCATCTCAGTGGTCGGTACCGGCCCATCGCAGGAAGAGCTCGAGGGACTGGCCGAACGGCTTGGCATCGCAGCCCGGATCACTTGGCACGGCGGCCTCACCCGCTCGGCAGTGGACCAGGTGTGGCCGCTGCTCGACTGCGCCGTGTTCCCCTCGCGCACGACACCCCGCTGGGTGGAGACGGTGGGGCGCGCCGCGCTCGAGGCGATGGCACACGGAGTCGCGGTCGTCAGCTCCGACTCCGGCGTGCTCCCCGAGCTGATCGGCGACACCGGCCGGATCGTCGCAGAGGAGAACGTCACCGCACTCGCGGAGACGCTGTACGACCTGTACGCCGATCCCGGCGAGTGCCAGCGCCTCGGTGCCGCCGGGCGCCGGCGGGTGCTGGAGCAGTTCGCGGATGACGCGGTGGGCCGGAAAACACTCGACTTCTGGACCAGGCTCAGCGCCGCAACCATTTGACTTTCTTGCGCTTTTGGAGACACCTTCGCGCCCCATGCACTTGCTTAGATCGCGGTTGAGCCGCTCTCGCCGGACGCTCCTGGCACTGGCGGGAGCGATGCTGCTGCCGCTCGCGCTCGCCTTCGCCCAGGTTCCGGTTCAGATCCAGCCCGGCCAGCAGCTTCCGAATCCCGATCAGGCAAGGGACCTTCTGCAGAATCAGCCGGGCCTGGTCCAGCAGCTCCGCCAGCGGCTCGAAGGGTCCGGTCTCACACCCGATCAGGTGCGCTCGCGGCTTCGCGCGGCCGGGTACCCCGAAACGACCCTCGATCAGTACCTGTCCGGTGCTGACACGACCAAATCGGTGCGCCCCAACCGGCAGACGCTGGAGGCGGTGCGTGCGCTCGGCGTGCTCAGCGCCGAGGAGGCGGACTCACTTCAGATCACCGACTCGCTGGGACAGCTCACCGACTCGCTCCGGCAGCGGCTCGATTCGCTGCGGGCCCTCCGTCTCGACTCACTCCGGGCCGACTCGCTCGCCGATTCCCTTGCCGCCATAGAGCCGCAGGGCCTGAAGCACTTCGGCATCGAGACCTTCCGGCGCTATTCCACCCGCTTTCAACCGTCGCTCGCGGGTCCGGTGGACGAGAACTACCGCCTCGGACCCGGTGACGTCCTGGTGCTGATCCTGACAGGCGACGTCGAGCAGGCCTACGATCTGGATGTGACCCGCGAAGGGTTTGTGGTCATCCCGCAGGTGGGACGGGTGTACGCCGCCAATCTCACGCTGCAGCAGTTCCACGATCAGCTCTTCCCGCGGCTCCGCCGCATCTATTCGGGAATCCGCAGCGGCAACAAGGGCCCGACCCAGTTCCAGGTGTCTCTGGCCAAGCTGCGAACCATCCAGGTCTACGTCGCCGGCGACGTGGTCCGGCCGGGCGCCTTCCAGATGTCCGCCGCCGGCACGGTGCTCACTGCGTTGTACGCGGCGGGCGGCCCCACGACCAACGGCAGCTTCCGGCAGGTGCAGGTGCGCCGCGGCGGTAAGCTGGTGGATAGCGTGGATCTCTACGACTATCTGCTCCGTGGCATCAACCGGAGCGACATCCGCCTCCAGACCGGAGACGTGGTCTTCGTCCCGGTGCACGGCGGGTTCGTCAAGGTGAACGGGGAGGTCTCGCGTCCCGCGACGTACGAAGTGCTTCCCACCGAGACGCTCCGCGACGTGGTGCAGTTCGCCGGCGGCTTCGATCCCGGTGCGTACCGCTCGCGGGTGCAGATCCACCGCACGCTGCCGCCGGAGGCCAATGCGGTGAGCGGGCGAGGCCGGGTCGTCGTGGACGTGGGACCAGAGCAGTTGGCGGGCGGCGTTGTCCCCGGGGTGCCCATGAGCGCCGGTGACTCGGTCACCGTCTTCGAGCTTGCCGACCGCACCCGCAGCTACGTCAGCGTGGTCGGCAACGTATGGGTGCCGGGTCAGGTGGGATTCACGCCCGGGATGAAGCTGAGCGACGCCATCCGGCTTGCCGGGGGCCCGAGGCCGGACGTGTATCTCGACCGGATTCTCGTCGCTCGCGTCCGGGAGGATTCGAGCATGGTGCAGCTCCGCTCGTCCTTTACCGACTCGACCGGGAAGCTCGCCGCCGACCTGCCCCTGGAAGATCAGGACGAGATCCGCATCTTCTCGCGGACAACCTTCCGCGACCTCCCTTACATCACCGTGACCGGCGCGGTCCGCCGTCAGGGACGGGTGCAGTTCCGAGACGGGATGACACTGCGGGACGCCGTGCTCATCGCCGACGGCGTCACCGAGGACGCATACCTCTCGGAAGCGGAGATCGCGCGGCTCGATCCCAGCCGCGCGCCGGGCACCCTCGCGCGCACGATCCGCGTTCCGATCGACTCGACCTACCGGTTCGGCGGTAACACACCGCCGGCCCGCACTGCCGGCGCCGACGCTCCCGGCTCCGGTGACGCGCCGGCTGAGCACGCGCCAGAGGTCCGGCTCCGCCCGTTCGACAACGTGCTGATCATGCGGGAGACCGGATTCGGTCGGCAGCGGCTGGTCTACCTGCTGGGCCAGGTGAAGCGACCCGGGCGCTACGCGCTCCGGACCAAGACCGACCGCATTGCCGACCTCGTCACACGGGCGGGTGGCCTCACCGACGAAGCCTACGCCGGTGGCATCCAGTTCTATCGCGCGTACACGCCGGGCAATCGCCCTCCGAATGAGCAGGTGCCGCACCCCGTCGGCCAACGCGTCACCCCAACCGATTCGCTGCCGCGCGGGTACGCCGAGCGGGTCGGCATCGACCTGCCGGCCGTGCTCAACGATGCGAAGTTCCGGGACAACATCATCGTGACCGGCGGCGACTCCATCTACATCCCCGAATTCAACCCCGTGGTCATGATCCAGGGCGAGGTCAATTCACCCGGGCCCGTGGCCTATCACAAGGGGAAGTCGCTCGACTGGTATGTGAACGCGGCGGGCGGCTACAGTCAGCTGGGTGACAAGACCCACCCGTACGTCACACAGCCGGATGGACAGCGGGAAGGGGTGAAGCGAAGAATCCTGCTGGCGGACGGAGTGCCCAAGCCGCGTCCGGGCGCCACGATCTTCGTGCCCAGGAAGCTGATTCAGGAGCAGGCGAGCAGCGTGGCAGGCCTCGTGACCACCGCGGCGCAGGTCCTTGGTGCCCTGGCGACGCTGATTATCGTGGCCCGGCGGTAACCGCGGGCGCGCCGACCGCCGGGGCAGGCTCCTCGACGGTCGGGTCCGCCGGAAGCGGCGTCGCTTCCGGTTGCGAGTAGGCCGGCACCAGGCGGGTCAGCAGCAGCCGCAGCTCGGTGTCCGGCCATCCGTGGCGGGCACCTTCGATCAACAGATCCACCAGTGCGCTCATGCCGCCCGCGAGGACACCATTCCGCGCCCGCAGCACTTTCGGGTGATCGGTCCGGAACGCGTTCTCCGAGTTGAAGAACAACTCCTCGTACAGCTTCTCGCCCGGCCGGGTGCCGGTGAAGCGAATCTCGATGTCGGTCCCCACCTCGAGTCCCGACAGCCGGATCAGGTCGGTGGCCAGATCGACGATCTTCACCGGCTCACCCATATCGAGCACGAAGACTTCCCCGCCCTTTCCGATGGCGCCCGCCTGCAGCACCAGTTGCACCGATTCCGGAATCGTCATGAAGTAGCGACGCATTTCGGGATGGGTGATGGTGATGGGGCCGCCGGTGCGGATCTGCTGGAGGAAGGTGGGGACGACGCTGCCCCGGCTGCCGAGGACGTTCCCGAAGCGGACCGCCACGA
Organism: Gemmatimonadales bacterium; assembly: GCA_013816685.1. Classification (GTDB taxonomy): domain Bacteria; phylum Gemmatimonadota; class Gemmatimonadetes; order Gemmatimonadales; family GWC2-71-9; genus JACDDX01. Next base: position 326 of record JACDDX010000053.1, on the reverse strand, counting down.
AATTGCGGCCGTGCTGCTCGGCGATATCCTGGACGATCTGCTCCGCAATGCGCTTGGTCGCGCCCATGACGTTGGTGGGGCGCACCGCCTTGTCGGTCGAGATAAGGACGAGATGCTCGACACCGAACTCCGCCGACAGCTCCGCGACGTTCCGGGTGCCGAGCACGTTGTTGGTCACCGCTTCGGAGACATTCCCCTCCATGAGGGGCACGTGCTTGTGCGCCGCCGCGTGAAAGACGGCGTATGGCCGATGCTGCTCGTACACCTGACGCAGCCGATCGCGGTCGCGCACGTCGGCGATGACCGGGACGAAGGTCACCGTCGGG
>JACDDX010000363.1 GCA_013816685.1 Gemmatimonadales bacterium | reverse complement strand
TCGCGATCCTCGCGCGCGAGGCCGCCCCCGATATCGCCGATCTCTGCGACGACGAACTGGCCGATCTGTGGGAGGAGATCCTCGACCTCCCGGCCCTGGACATCTCGCTGCTCGTCGAGCTGCCCAAGCTCATCACTCCCGATCTGCAACGCCTGCGCGAAGCGATCGCCAACGACGACCCCGATTGGGGATGGGACGCCCTCACCGCCGTCGCGACACAGATCGACACACCCCGACAGCGTGCGCGACTCGCCGACGCGCTCATCGCGCTGCGCGACCAGCACCGCATCGACCGCGAACAAGCCGCAGCCGCGATCATCGATCTCGCCAGCCGCTCCACCCGCTTCATCGCCACCAGCCTGCTCGACGCCGTCGCCCTAACCGTCGGCGCGACCCACACCCCAGGCGGCCTCGAGATCGCGACGAAAATCGCTGCCTAACCACCTCCGTTTATCCGGGGGAAGTGGCTAGCCTACTTTCCGCGGATAAAGTCGCCGTCTCGACGGGCTTGATTCACGCATCTGGTGGGGCTGTTCCGTCCGGTCTGATCGTCAGAATATGCCTGCATATGGGCATGTTTGTGGCGAGAGGAGTAGGCGATGTTGCGGTTGGTGGCCGCGCAGGCGGAGACGTTGTGGGACGAGGCGCTGCCGATCGAGGTGCGCGAGCTGCCCGCGGATCTCGCGGCGCTGGACGAACTGCTGTCAGGTCCGGGGTTGTTGGAGCCGTTCGTCGAGCATTGGCAGCGCGAGGCGCAGCTGTCGGGCGTGTCGGCGGCCGAGCATGGGCGTCCGACGCTGGCGATCGAGACGTATGTGCGGTTGATGGTGCTCAAGCACCGCTACGGCTACGGGTATCGCAGCCTGGTGGCGGAGGTCTCGGACTCGATTCACCTGCGGCGCTTCTGCCGGATCGCGCTGACCGAGCGGGTGCCCGACGAGTCGACGGTCCGCAAGCTCACGCGCCGGATCGGCGAGCAGACCGTCAACGACATCACGCGCGAGCTGATCGAGGCGGCGGTTCGCGAGCGGCGCTTCCGCGTGCGGGCGGTCAGGATCGACTCGACGGTGATCGAGGCCGACATCAAGTATCCGACCGATGCGGGCCTGGCATCGCACGGCGTCAGGAGTCTGGCCAGGGAGGGCCGCAAGCTGGCCGCGAAGCTGCGCGAGAAGAAGACCACGGTGCGCGACCGCTCGCGCTCGATGGGCCGCAAGCTGCGCGCGATCTCCAGAACGATCCGCCGCCGCAGCGGGGAGGCGAAGGCCGAGGTACTCGCGCTGACCGAGCAGACCGGGAAGCTGCTCGAGCAGTCCGTCAAGGAGGCACGGCGGCTCGCCGCGACGGCCAGGCGCAAGGCGCGCGGCCGCGGTGCGCAGGCCAAACTCAGGACGGCTGCCAAGCTCGACGAGCTCGCCGATCGCTGCGAGAAGGTCGCCAAGCAGATCAAGCAGCGCGTCGCCGGCGAGAAGATCACCGACAGGTTGATCTCGCTCTCAGATCCCGACGCCAGGCCGATCCGCAAGGGCAAGCTCGGCAAGCCCAACGAGTTCGGCTACGTCGCGCAGATCGCGGAGATCACGCCGAACACCAAGCGCGGGGCGCGCGGCCTGATCCTGCCGGCCGCGTCGCAGGTCGGCAACCCCGGCGAGAACGCCCTGCTACCGCAGACCGTGACCGAGCTTCAGCGGCTCGGGCTGTCGCCCAAGGAGATCGCGCTGGACGGCGGCTTCACGATCGGCCCGACGACCGAGCAGCTCGAAGACCTCGATCCCGACCGGGTCTTCATCAGCGGGCGCCAGCAACCCGGCTCCCGACGCACCCAACGACGGTTGCAGCGCTACCGCACCGGCGCCGAAGGACGCATCAGCCACCTCAAACGCGGCTACGGCATGCGCCGCAGCCGGCTGAAGGGCGATGACGGCCAGAAGACCTGGACCGGATGGGGCATCCTGACCTACAACCTCGACACCCTGACCATCCGAACCGCTTGAAAGCATCACGGACGCTCTCGCCAGAGCACCCCAAGAAACACCGACGGCCGCGCCCTCACCAGACGCGGCCGTCGTCGTTTCAGCGCTCAAGCGTTTATCCGCGGGAAGTAGGCTAGGCTAGTTCCT
>JACDDX010000362.1 GCA_013816685.1 Gemmatimonadales bacterium | reverse complement strand
ACGAGCAGATGCCCGACGATTGTCTCGCCGGCGTTGATCCGGACCTGGCCGCTGCGTGCTTCGCCGCGGTTGACGCTGACTCCCGGTGCCCCGGCCGGCCGCACGACTGCCCGGAGCCGGCGCTCCAGCTCGGCGGGATGGCTCACGTCGCTCAGATCGAGACGCCGGTCGCTGTCGTCTGCCCTCGAGCCTGACTGTGGCCGCGAGCCGACCAGGTTCCAGAAACCGTGCACGATGCCCGCGGCTCTCGCTCCCATGCCGTCACCGGCGGACACCGTGCCGATGGTGGCCGCGGTGAGCGGACGAGCGCCGCTGAGCGCGCACATCGTGATGAGCGCGGAAAGCAACCGCCGGCTAGAGTCCCGCATGTGCCACCTGTCGGGCCGGGGGTGACAGCAGTCGGCGCAGCGTGATGACGCCCGCGGCATAGACCGCCATCACGAGCGCGGACGTGGTGGCGAGGCGCACCGGGCTCGCGGCAAACTCGCGGAGCCCTCCGAACCACGGCTGCTCGAGCAGAGTCGATGCGGCGCCGAAGATCCCGAACCACGCGGCGCTGCTGGCCTGCGTGCCGAGCCAGTCCCCGATAGTGAGGAGGGTCTGCTGGTGGCCGACGGTCCAGAGAGCGCTCGCCGCCATCGAGCCGATCATCACCAGCAGCATCGCGGCGGCCGGGAGCGATCGGGGGCGGAGCCAGCGGGCCGGCAGGGCGCGCAGTGCGCGGGCGCCGAACGGGTCGGGCAGCGCCACGCGCGCCATGATGCGGTCGCCGAAGCCCTCCCGCGGGCTCATCAGCGGGAGCGCCGAGAGCGCGTCGTCGAGCCAGGCGTCGAAATCGTCCGGCAATGGATCAGGCCCGGTGGGTCCGGAGAGGCGGGTCATACGTGGGGCCTCCTACGGCGCCGACGCGGGGAAGGTTTCATGCATGGCCATGGCTTTCTATTCCTTGAGGTGGGCGAGCATCGCGCGCAGTTCGTTTCGCGCGCGGTGGATGTAGGTCTTCACCGTTCCGAGCGGCAGATCGAGCATCTCGGCGATCTCCTCGTAGGGTCTCCCTTCGACGTGGCGAAGCAGGATGCAGGCGCGGTACTCCGGGCGGAGCCGCCCGATCGCCGTCTCGATCTCGCCGCCGAGCTCGCGGGCCTCCACTTCGTCGAGCGGCGATTCCTGCTGTGCGCCAATCTGGAGTGCCGTCGCCTGCATGGCCTCCGGCGTCGCTGCGTGTGGCGAGCCTTCCAGCGACAGGGTGTCGAGCTCCCGGCGTCGCAGGTGATCGATGGCCGTATTGTTCGCGATCTTGAAGATCCAGGAGGAGAATTTGTATTCCGGCCGGTAGGACGCGATGGCGTTGAGCGTCTTGACGAAGGTCTCCTGCGAGAGGTCTTCGGCCAGCTCGCGGTCGCGCACCATGCGGTACACCAGCGCGAAGATCGGGCGCTCGTAGCGGCGGATCAGTTCCCGGTAGGCCTGCTCCCGACCCGAGCGCGCCAGCGTCACGACCTCCTGGTCGCTCAGCCGCGCCCACTCGACCGGCCCGTCAGCCATCGGGGGCTCCGCTTGCGGGTGGACTCGGAGCAAGACTACATTCAGCGCCGATGTTAGCCTCACGCCATGAGTTACCGGTCTCGGGCGGGCCGGAGAAGCGGGCCTACGTCCGCGAGATGTTTACCGCTATCGCCCCCACCTACGATCAGGTCAACCGGCTCATCAGTCTGCGGCTCGACCTGCTGTGGCGCCGGCGTGCCGTCATGCGGCTGGGCTGGGAGCGGCACCCGGCGGGCGTGTTCCTCGATCTCTGCGCCGGCACCTTGGACTTCAGCGCCGCGCTGGCCCGGCGCAAGGGATTCCGCGGACGGGTGATCGGCGCCGACTTCGTTCCACGGATGCTCCGGCTCGGCCGCGCCAAGGCGGCCCGTGTGGACCCGGTCGCCGCCGACGCCCTGCAGTTGCCGTTCGCCGACGCGGCGTTCGATGGGGCGATGGTCGGCTGGGGAGTGCGGAATCTGGTGGATCTCGACGCGGGATTCGTCGAGGCGGCGCGGGTGCTCAGGCCCGGTGCCCGGCTCGTGATCCTCGAGATGTCGCAGCCGCCAAGCGAGCCGTTCCGGGGACTCTACCGGTTCTACATG
>JACDDX010000361.1 GCA_013816685.1 Gemmatimonadales bacterium | reverse complement strand
GTGCTGGGTGTGCACGCGGACGCCAAGCGGCTGATCGCCGGGCTCTCGCGGCGGCGGCCCGATCTGGTGTTCAACCTGATGGAGATGTTCGGCGACAACGTCTTCGGCGACATTCCGGTGGCCGGGCTGCTCGAGCTGGAGGGGATGAAGTACACCGGGAGCGGGCCGGGCGAGCTCTACCTGAGCCAGGACAAGGCGCTCACCAAGAAGCTGCTCGCCTTCGACGAGATCCTCTATCCGCGCTACGCCGTGCTCTCCAAGGAGGCCGGCTTCGAGACCGGCGGCAATCTCCGGATGCCGCTCTTCGTGAAGCCGCTCCGCTCCGACGCGTCCATCGGGATCGGCGGGAAATCGCTGGTCCAGAACACGATGGAGATGATGGAGCGGGTCGCGGCGATCCAGAAGGAGTGCGACGACGCGTCGCTGGCGGAAGAATACATCGAGGGACGGGAGTTCTACGTCGGCGTGCTCGGCAACGGCCGGCCGCAGGCGCTGCCGCCGGTCGAGGTGGACTTCACCGGCTTTCCGGAAGGCGTCCCCAAGATCGTCGACAGCAAGGCCAAGTGGGACGAGCAGAGCGACGAGTACAAGGGCACGAAGTCGGTGCTGGCGACGCTGCCGGACGAACTCCGCGCCCGGCTCCAGAAGGTGGCGGTGGACGCGTACCGGGCACTCCGGGTGCGCGACTACGGGCGCGTCGATCTCCGGCTCACCGACACCGGCGACATCTACGTGCTGGAGGTGAACGCGAGCTGCTATCTGGAGAAGGAGAGCGAGTTCGCGATGTCGGCCGCGGCGGCCGGCATGGAATATCCGCAGCTCATCGAGCGGATCGTGGCGCTCGCCATGGGGCGCTACAAGCGGCGGCGCTGATGCTCCCGGCCGGCGCGCCTACGGCAGGTAGCTGCCCCGCTGCACGTAGTTCATCGCGAGGCCCGTCACCAGCGTCGTGAGCCCCACGACCGCGGACGTCTCCCGCGCGGGCGCATAGCCCTGGTTGAGCTGTGCACCCCGCTCGGCGAGATACCGCAGCAGGACCCGGGTCCGCTCGGGGAAGTGGCCGGTCCAGCGGAAGACGTTGCCCATCAACTCGGGCTCGAGCCGCCGGATCAGCTCGGCCGCGGGCCGGAGCGCCACCGGCGGCGTGTCATCGCCGGCGCCCAGGTCCTGAAAGATGGCGCGGAGCGCGCCGTCGAGGCCCGGCGGCAGCTCGCCCAGCGCATCGGCGGGATCGTGGTAGTACTGATCGAGCGAATATTCGATCTCGCCCACGTCCTCGTCGAGCTCGGTGTCGGTGACCAGCGGATCGCGCTCGGCGAGCGACGCCATCACCCGCTCGCAGTAGGCGAGCTTGGCCGAGGCGACCGGCCACCCACCGTACTCCCCCTTCCAGTCGAGCGCCGGCGTCATCCACACGGCGAAGGTCTCCGCCCAGTCCTCGTCGGGATGCTTCTGCGCGTACCAGCCGGGGAGGTGCCGCACGTAGCGGCGGCTGAACGGCTCGGGACGATATTCCTCGCTGTAGGGCTGGGTGATGGAGCCGAACTGCTTCACCCACTCCTCATCGTCGTAGAGCTTGTACGCGTAGTTGACGACGTGCCCCATCTCGTGCCGCAGGTAGCGCAGGATGTCGGCGCGGTCGAACCCTTCGACGTAGCCGTCGCGCTCGGCGTGCAGGGCGGTGAGGTCGGGGCGGGCGAGATAGAACGGGATCGCGATGGCGATCGTCTCGAACGGGACGCCCCATTCGGTCGAGAGATAGCACCGGGGGCGGAGGCGGGTGATGGCGACGCTCTCGAGCTCGCGCTCGAACTCGGTGATGATCGGCTCCAGCCGGGTGCCTTCGATCCGGAGCCCCAGATCGCGGATGGGGGTGGACCAGAGGTTGCCCTCGTGAAAGCGAACCGGGTCCGTGACCATGGCGACAAACATACATTGAGGCACCATGACTCGCGCGCTGCTGCTGGTGAACCGGGGTGCCCGCCGCGGCGCCGAGGCGCTCGACGATGCGCTGCGCCATCTGCGCGAGCTCGACTTCGATCTGATCGAGGAGAGCAGTGCCCACCCCGATACCCTCCCTGAGCTGATCCGGAAGCACTGCCACGAGATCGACCGCGTCATCGTGGGCGGCGGAGATGGCA
>JACDDX010000052.1 GCA_013816685.1 Gemmatimonadales bacterium | reverse complement strand
GCCTTGAAGCCCGCGCTCGCGCAGGGCATGATGGATCCGGATCATCGCGACCTTGATCAGATCGGCGGCCGATCCCTGGAGCGGCGAGTTCTGGGCGTTGCGTTCGCCGTAAGCCCGCATGTTGAAATTTCGGTCGCGGATCTCGGGGATATAGCGCCGGCGGCCCAGGAGTGTCTCGACGTAGCCCTGCTCGCGCGCGAGCGCGACCTGGCGGTCAAGAAACGCACGAACCCCGGCGAACCGCTCGAAGTATTTCGCGATGAACTGCCGGGCCTCGTCCTGAGAGACACCGATCTGGCGGGAGAGCGCGAACGGCCCCTGCCCATAGATCGTGGCGAAGTTGATCGTCTTGGCGCGGGCGCGCATCTCCCCGGTCACCTCGTCCAGCGGCACGTTGAAGATCAGCGCCGCCGTCTGCCGGTGGATGTCGCCACCCTGCCGGAATGCTTCGATGAACGCCGGATCTTCCGAGAGATGCGCCATGAGGCGCAGCTCGATCTGCGAGTAGTCGGCCACCAGGAAGACCCACCCCTCCGCGGGCACGAATCCCCGGCGGATCGCTTCGCCGCGGGCGGTGCGGACCGGGATGTTCTGGAGGTTCGGGTCCGAGCTGCTGAGCCGGCCGGTGGCCGCACCGGTCTGATTGAAGCTCGTATGAATGCGGCCGGTCGTCGGGTTGATCCGCTCGGGCAGCGTGTCCACGTAGGTGCTCTTGAGCTTCTGAAGCTCGCGGTACTCGAGGATGAGGCGGGGCAGCTCGTGTCCTAGTTGCGCGAGCTGGTCGAGTACATCCGCGTCGGTTGATGGCCCGGTCTTGGTTCGCTTGAGGACGGGGAGCTGGTGCTTCTCGAACAGCACGCTGGCGAGCTGGCGGGGTGAATTGAGGTTGAGCTCCCCGCCGGCGACCGCGGCGATATCGATCTCGAGGCGCCGCATGTCCGCGCCCAGCTCCTCGCTCAACTGCCGGAAGATCGCCCGGTCGATCCGGATTCCGGTCCACTCCATGGCGGTGAGCACTTCCACCAGCGGTATCTCGACATCATCGAGGAGCGGTTTCATGCCGGTCTCGCGAAGCCGGGGCTCGAAATATTCCTGCAGCGCCAGCACGGTGGCGCTGTCGGCACCGCAGTAATCGGCTGCCGCCTGCACGGCCACCTCGGCGAACGGAAGCTGCGCCTTTCCCTTCCCCGCCACGTCGGTATAGGTGTGCATGGCGCGGCCGAGGTGCTCGAGCGCGAGCGTGTCGACCGCATGTGAGCGGCGGCCGGGCTCCAGGACGAAGCTCGCCAGCATCGAGTCGTAGGCCACGCCTCCCAGCTCCACCCCGGCGCCGCGCAGTACCTGCCAGTCGTACTTGATGTTGTGCCCGGCCTTGGGCACCGCGGGATCGCGGAGCACCTGGGCCAGTGGCGCGCATGCGGGATCGTCGAGCGGCGGAAGGTTGCGTACCGCCTCGGGTGCGGCCAGGTCTCCCGGGCAGGAACGGTGCGCGAACGGCAGGTACCAGACGTCGCTCGGGCTCGACGCGAGCGACAGCCCGATCAGCTCGGCCGCGTGGGGCTCGAACGAGCTGGTCTCGGTGCCAAGGGCGAGCAGTGGGGCCGCGCGGAACCGCGCGACGAGATCGGCCAGCATCGCGGGGTCGTCCACCACCGGCACCGAGCGCTCCGCCCCCTCCGACAGGCTGAGCCAGGCATCGGCGGAGAACTGATCCGCGTCCGCCCTTCCCTGCTCCGGTACGTAGGCATCGTCGGACCAGGACTCCAGCGCGTCGCCTTCCTCTCGCGGCGCCGTGCCGGGCGTCCCCAGCTTTTTCACCAGCGAGTAGAACTCGAGCTCGGTGAGCACCCGAAACAGTGCGTCGCGGTCGGGCTCCTGCAGGATGAGCTCATCCACGTCGAGCTCGACGGGCACGTCGCGCATGATCGTGACCAGTTCCTGCGACAGCCGTGCCTTGTCCGGCTGCGTCAGCAGCGCTTCGCGGGTGCGCTTGGCCGTCACCTCGGGAGCCCGGCCGAGAATCGTCTCCAGATTTCCATAATCGGCGAGCAGTTTCTGGGCGCCCTTCTCACCGATGCCCTTCACACCGGGCACGTTGTCGCTGGCATCACCGACGAGCGCGAGGAAATCCACCACCTGCGACGGCGGCACCCCCAGCCGCTCGGCGGCATTGCGCTCGTCCACCCAGATTTCATCGACCGCGGCAGGGCCGCCGCGGCCCGGATTCAGCAGGGCGATGCCCGGACCGATGAGCTGATAGAAGTCCTTGTCGCCCGAGACGATGACCGACTGCAGACCGCGCGCGGCGCCCGCCACCGCGAGGGTCCCGATCACATCGTCGGCTTCGTAGCCGGGAACGGCTACCACGCGGATCCGGAACGCCTCGAGCAGCTCGCAGATGCGTTCCACCGACCGCTCGAAATCGGCTTTGAGCTCGTCGTCGAGCTTCTCACGGGTGCTCTTGTACTCGGGGTAGCGTTCGGCGCGGAAGGAGGTGCCGGCGTCATTCACCCAGGCGACGTAGTCGGGACGATATTTCTCGCGGAGCCGGAGCAGGAAGTTGACGACGCCCCACGCCGCCGACGTGTTCTCGCCTCGTGCGGTCCGGAGCGGGCGGGTGATCATCGCGAAGAAGGCGCGATAGATGAGCGCGTAGCCGTCGATGAGAAAGAGCCGCGGCGGCTGGTGATTGGCCACTAGCGTTCCTGCCGCCTCACACGATTGATGGTCCGCTCGAACTCGGCGCGGCTGCCTGGCGTGAGCCGGAGCCGCCCGAAGCCGGTTTCGTCCTGGAAGTAGAGGGCGATCCGCTGGGTGAGATACGCCCAGCGCACGATCCGCCCCACCTGCCCCGGCGTCGACTCGACGCTCTCGTCGGGCGGCCCGAGCTGGATGAACACCTCACCGCGGTCGGTGCGCCACCCCGGAACACCCTCGTCGGTGAACTGCCGGTTGGCCGCGCCGAGTCGGCCGAAGTATTGATTGAGCGCCTCGTTCTCCGGCGTCGACGGATTCGGGTCGGTCTCCTTGTAGAAGTCGCGCCAGAGCCGTGACCGGTCGGCGGCCGGTGCCTTCCGGAGCACCGCCAGCCGGCGGTTCTCCCCGAAGTAGCGCAGCAGATCGACCATCTCGTCGAAGTTGGTGACGACCCAGGCCTGGGAGAACGAAACCAGCGCCGACACTTCGCGCGCGGGAGCACCCTTCCCGACCACCAGCCGGAGCTCGCCGAGCGAGACGCTGTCGGGCGCGATCCGGATCACCTGGCTCTCGACCGGGCGCCCGCCACGAAACCGAAGCGAATCCCGAAAGACGATGTTCTGCTGCTCGTCGTGCACCTCGAACGGCACCACGGAGGCGGCCGGCAGATTGTACCCCTCGACGTAGGCGAGCAGTGTGTCGCCACCGTACGCCACCGCCCCGCGGGAGTTGAGCACCAGCGCGAGCGGATCGGACAGCTTGCCCCGCCCCGTCGCCTGGTAGGCGAGGATCGGCGCGCTGATGCTTCCCCCGGCGTACCTCGGCGCGGTGAAGTCACCGCTCGCGCGACTCTCCGAGCTCGAGCCCATGTCGCGCACGCTGACGACGACCTTGTAGGCGCCGGGAGTGAGCCGGAGCGTCTGCTGGAACAGGACACTCTCTTCGGCGCGCTGAGTCTCCTGAAAGGTCGCCACCCGGACCACTTCCTCCCGGCTCAACGCCACGGCGCGGGCACCGTCTCTGGCGAACGAGAGGCTCACCCGGTAGCGTGCCACGAACGCGCGGCCCTCGCGCTGAAACGAGAACGCGCGATTCTCCAGCGAGAGGCCGAAGAGCGCGACCACCGAATCGGCCGGGCCGGCGGCGAACGCGACGGAGCCGACGAACGGCAGCGGTTGGGCGGCGGCGAGCCGTCCGAGCTTCCGATAGAATCCGGCGAGATCGAACAGTTGGGTGAGCGTCTCGGAAGGTGCGGGACCCTCCTGGCTTCCCACCCGCTTCCAACTGCCGCATCCGGAACCGACGACACCGGCGACGGCGATGGTAAGGAGTCGATGGGCGATCCTACGCATGATGCATCCTTCCGGCAGAGCCGATGAGATTCGCGGGCGCTCGGCCCGCGCGGGCATTCATCCGGCCCATGAGCCGGAACAGTAGTGGCTGCGCGGGAACAGCGTCAAGCAGCGGCCGTCCCGGTGCGGAGGGCGCTGGACAGGAGAGCCAACTTGCTGCCCGGTGAGAGATTAACTAGCTTGGCGCTTCCCCGAACCCCGCGGATTCCATGAGCGCAGAGAACCTCGTCGGCCGCACCGTGGCAGGTTACCACCTGATGCGGCACATCGGCGAGGGTGGCACCGCCGACGTCTATCGCGCGGAACATCCGGAGCGCGGACCCGCCGCAGTCAAGGTGCTGCGCTCGCGGCTGGCGCAGGACCCCGTCGCGGTCAAGCGCTTCCTCCGCGAGGCGGAATACGGCGTCCGGGTCGTCCATCCCAACATCGTACGCACCTTCGACTTCGGAGAAGCGGAGGGGCTTCACTTCCTGGCGCTGGAGTGGGCCAGCGGCGAACCGCTTGCGGAATTCCTCAGTCGCTCTGGCCCCCTCGCCCCTGCCCTCGCGGCGACCATCATCGAACAACTGGGCGCCGCGCTTGGCGCGGCTCATCGGGCCGGCATCATTCACCGTGACCTGAAACCCGCCAACATCATGTACGATCCTGCTACGCAGCAGGCCAAGCTGCTGGACTTCGGCATCGCCCGCGACTCGGAGCTCAAGCCCGAGGAGCGACTCACGCGGGCTGGATTCTTCGTCGGAACCTTGCAGTATGTCGCCCCCGAAAGTTTGAGCGGCGAGCTGGTGAACGAGCAGGCCGATGTCTACAGCCTTGCCACGATCACCTATTATCTCCTCACGCAGTGCCTGCCGTTCGTCGGCAAAAACCCCAGGGAGTTGTTTCAGCAACTTCTTACGCAGCCTCCGATTCCGCTCAATCAGGCTCAGAAGGGACTCAAGTTCAAACCCGCCATCGAAAGTGCGGTCATGCACGGGCTCGAGCGCGACCTCACTCGCCGGCCCAAGACCGTGGACGAATTCGCCACCGAGCTGTGCACGGCCGTGCGAGACGACGTACCTCGGCGAGGTGGGTTCCTGTCGTCACTGTTCCGGAAGTGACCCAGGTGGGCGCGGCCGCAACCGCCGACGATCTCGACGAGCTTCGGAAGTTGCTGCTGCGACGTGCGGTCACGCACGGGGACTTCGTGCTCTCCTCCGGCCGTCGTTCTTCCTATTATATCGACTGCCGTCTGGCCACGATGTCCGCCGAAGGCATGATCCGCATCGGCCGCCTTGGCCTCAGCGCCATCCAGCAGCAGGGCTGGAAACCGGCCGCGGTCGGGGGCTTGACGATGGGTGCCGACCCGGTGGCCTACGCGATCGCCGCGGCGAGCTATGGCGGATCCGGCGGGCCGGAGGCTGTGATCGACGCATTCAGCGTCCGGAAGCAGGCCAAGGAACACGGCACCGGCCGGTTGATCGAAGGAAACTTTTCCGCCGGTCGAGCGGTGGTAGTGGTCGAAGACGTGATCACGTCGGGCGGGTCGGCGCTGACGGCAATTGCGGCCGTCGAGACGGCGGGGGCGACGGTGCTGGGCGTCATAGCCGTGGTGGACCGCGAGCAGGGTGGGCGGGCGAAGTTGGAAGGGCAGGGCAGAGTAGTCGTTACGCTGACAACGGCTGGCGAGCTCGGACTAGGTCAATCGAATACAGGTACCTGAGGATACGTCATGCGACTGCTGGCCCTCGCGCTGGCCGCGCTCGGTTTGTTGGGCATCGTCATCGGCATCGCCACCATGATCAAGGGGGCGACGGGGCCTGGGGCGATCGGCTTCACCCACGAGGGCTACGGAGGACCGGGCGTTCTCATCGCGGGGCTGATCGCGCTCGCGGCAGGGAGCTATCTCGCGACTGCGGGCATTGCCCGCCGCTGATCGGTGAGCGCGAGTGACGCCTACCGACGGATTTACGCGGTCGTGCGTCGGGTGCCGAAAGGCAGGGTGGCAACCTACGGACAGGTCGCATCGCTCGCAGGATGCGCGGGGCAGGCGCGACTGGTGGGCTACGCGCTCCACGCGGTGCCGCCCGGCAGTACCATCCCCTGGCATCGCATCATCAACGCGCGAGGACTGATCAGCCTGCGTCGGGAAGGCGCGGGCGGAATCACGCAGCGGATCCTCCTCGAGCGAGAACGGGTGCGGTTCGACGCGGCCGGCCGGGTGGACCTGCGGCGCTATGCCTGGCGGCCGCGCACGTGAACGACCTACGATTTCCAGTCGGCGCGTGGCGCTTCGAAGGCAACGTCACCGCGGAGCGCCGTGGCGGGTGGATCGACCAGATCGAGGCCGCGCCCGCGCAGGTTCGTGCGGCCGTAAGCGGGCTGACCGACCCACAGCTCAACACTCCGTACCGCCCGGACGGCTGGACCGTGCGGCAGGTCGTCCATCATCTTCCTGACAGTCATCTGAACGCCTACACCCGGTTTCGTCTGGCGCTGACCGAGCGGCACCCGACCATCCGACCCTACGACGAAGCGGGCTGGGCCGAACTCCTCGATGCGCGGACCGCGCCGGTCGAAGTCTCGCTGACGCTGCTCGCCGCGCTGCATCAGCGCTGGGTCATCCTCCTGCGTGCACTCGACCCGGCTGAGTTCGCTCGCGGGCTGCGGCACCCGGGGCACGGCCGGGATTTTTCGCTCGACGAGGTGCTGGGGATGTATGCATGGCACGGCCGCCACCACACCGCGCACATCGTCGGGCTGTGCCGCCGCATGGGTTGGAGCTGACGATGTCGAGCATCGCCCGAGCCGCAGGCCTCCTGGTGCTGTCGAACATCTTCATGACCTTTGCCTGGTACGGGCATCTCCGGACACTCAGCGGCAAGCCGTGGTACATCGCGGCCATCGTGAGCTGGGGGATCGCACTGTTCGAATATCTGCTGCAGGTGCCGGCGAACCGGATCGGCTACACCGCGCTCACGCTGGCGCAGCTCAAAATCATGCAGGAGGTCATCACGCTCAGCGTGTTCGTGCCGTTCGCGGCGCTCTACATGCGCCAGCCGCTGCGACTCGATTTCCTCTGGGCCGGATGCTGCCTGCTGGGCGCGGTGTACTTCATGTTCCGGGGACAGTAGCGGGCGACTAGTTCTGCGCCGCTTCCCAGGCGCCGGCCGCCAGTGGGTGGAAGTCGCGCCAGACCTGCCGATAGGGTTGGACCATCAGCGCGACGAAGCGCTCCAGCGCGACCGCGAAAGGGTACCGATGCCGGAACTCGAGCGCGGTCACGCCCAGCATGGCCCGCAGATGCCGGCCGAAGCTCTGGGGCGAGGAGTATTCGAGTCGGTAGGCGACGTCGGCCACGGAGAGCCCGGCGGTCTCGAAGAGAAATGCAGCGTGCAGGAGCCGCACGGCGGCCAGATAGTTCTTCGGAGACGGCAGTCCGGCGCGAGCGAAGCGTGACATGAGCGTGCTGGGCCGGACGTAGAGCCGCTGCGCGAGCGCGGTGACCGTCGCGGTGTCGGCGGCGAGGCGGATGAGGGCCTCGACGAAGAGCCGCGCGTCGGTCGGCGCCTCGTCGAGCGCCGTGAGAATCGGTCCCTGGATCCGTGCGACCGCGCGCGATGCCGGCTGGCCTACGATCTGGCGCAGTTGGGTCCAGCCCGCCGGGGATGTCACGTCAACCACCTGCCGCACGCCCGAGGCGCCGAGGCGGAGCAGCATCTCCGTGGCACCGGTGTCGTGGCGGGACAGCAGCGCGACAGTGGGGACCGCGGGGAACTCGCGCACCAGGTGCGCGAGCGTCTCGACCTGGCGTGGACAGCAGCGGTGGACCGAGACGAGCACGAGATCCACCGGGCGTTCGCGCACCACGCGCACCGCCTCCGGAATGGAGTCGCGATGGAGCACGGCGAAGCAGCCGTTGCCGGCGGCCTCCACGCTGGGACGCTCGCCGGGGGTGAGTACGGCGGCCACCGTGGCGCGTGACCGCTCCGGGCAGTGAGACACGAATCCCTCCAGTTGTAAGATGAGTGAAGCGAGACTATCCGGGCGAGGTCAACCGAGTCTCAATCCCCGATGTGCGCCACGGCGCGCGGGTCGGACCCCGATCGCGCCGACGCGGGTCGCGGACATGGGGCACCGCAACCGTCCCGGCGCAGAGGGCATCCAATCTCCATCATGGCTGCCTGCCGCTCGGATATATTCCCATCGGGAGCCCATCACGCCAATGAGCGATGTCACCGTGGATCTCTTGACCGCGCTGCAGGGCGCGCTGGGGCCGCAGTACCGGCTCGAGCGCGAGCTGGGACGCGGCGGCATGGGGGTCGTCTTCCTCGCGACGGACACGACGCTCGATCGCCGGGTCGCGGTGAAAGTGGTGCATCCCGAGCTCACCACCCACGGCTCCGTCGTCCGTCGCTTTCTCGCTGAAGCCCGCACCATCGCCCGACTCCGCCATCAAGGCATCGTCGCGGTGCACACCGCCGGCAGCGCCGACGGACTGCTCTACTACGTGATGGACGAGGTCGAGGGTGAGAGCCTGCGCGACCGGCTCAACCGCGAGCTCCGGTTGCCCGCCGGCGATGTCGAGCGCATCCTGGCCGACCTCGCCGCCGCACTCGACGCGGCCGCGCGCGCCGGGGTGGTGCACCGCGACGTGAAGCCCGAGAACGTGCTGCTGGACGCGGTGACCGGGCGCGCCATGCTCGCCGATTTCGGGATCGCCCGGGCGATGGAAGGTGACACCGGTGATCCGGCGACGGGGCAGGGCGTCGCGGTGGGCACGCCGGCGTACATGAGCCCGGAGCAGGCCTCGGGCGAGGCCGTGGATTGCCGCAGCGACATTTACGCCTTGGGCGTCGTCGGCTACGAAATGCTGACCGGCCATCCTCCGTTCCGGGGGGCGCACCGGGTCGTGGTGTCGAAGCACATCGCGGAGCGCCCGGTTCCGGTGTCGCGGCTCCGGGCCGATGCGCCCGCGGCGCTCGCGGCGGCGGTGATGCGGGCACTCGCCAAAGCGCCCGAACAGCGCTGGCAGACGGGCGAAGCGCTGCGGCTGGCGCTCGCCGGCACGACTCCGGTCGGGGGACACTCGTGGCGTCGCGGCCGGATCGCCG
>JACDDX010000051.1 GCA_013816685.1 Gemmatimonadales bacterium | reverse complement strand
CGTACACCCGGTAGCGATCGCCCCCCCAGCCCAGCGCCAGGTTGCCGTTCACTTCGCTCCGGCCGGCGAGGTTCGCGAGCAACACCCGGATCTCGCTCTCGCCCAGTACGTCCTCGTGGAGCGCGGCTGGGTCCGGGGGCAGCGTGACGGCGAGTGGCTCGTCCCCGCGCTGGTACCGCTCCGGATGCAGGATCTGTTCGGTCGAGAGCGGCATCCGCGGTCCGAACGGCACGCTGTCCGGCCGCTGCTCCCGCCACCACCGCATGAACTCGGCACCCTCCAGATACGGAAAGATCAGCGCCCGGCGAACGATGAGCGGCGCGCGCGCGAAGACCGGCATCGCACGCTGCTGGGTGCGGATCTGGTCCCGATAGAGCTGCCAGAACTCCGGTGAGCGCGTCACGCCCTGCTCGGGCGCGAGCACTTCGATCGAGGCCAGCGTTGCCTGGCCCTCGAGGATCGCCTGCGCCGCGGAGAGCCGGTCGTTGTTCGAGGTGGCGTGCAGGATCGAGTCGAGCGGCAGGTGCTGCCCCTGCAGTGCGTGCACCAGCTCGTGGGCGAGCACCAGGCGGAGCTGGGTCGGGTCGGCGCCCTTCACGCCGAAGAGCGTCGCGGAATCGGGATCGTAGTAGCCGGCCACCTGCTCGGAATACAGCTCAAGCAGCAGGTCGTGCAGCTCGAGCGTGTCGGGCAGCAGACCGAGGAGACGGTAGGCGGTCTCGAGGCCTTCGACCCGCTTCGGCGGCAGCTCCTCGTCGAGCTTGCGCACGAGATACGCGCGCACCTGTTCGCGGCTGCGCATGGCGGATCGGACCGGCGCGGTGAAGCGCAATCCGACCGCGCGCTCCACCGGCCCGCGCAGGCTGTCGAGCATGCGCGCGAGTGGCGCCGGACCGGCATCCCTCGATCTCGCCTCCCCACGGCAGCCGGCAAGCGTCAGGAGCATGACCGCGAACGCCGAGACGACACGGAACATATCAACCATCGACGCTCCTAGAGCCCGAGCATCAGCGCGTAGTCGGCGAACCATGCGGCAAGTCCGCCCGGCCTGACGAAGAGCAGCAGGCCGGCGGCCGCGATCGCGAGCGACACGCCGAACGGAAGGTAGCCCGCGGCCCGGAGCTCCTCGGGGGTGGGTTCGGCATCCACACGCGCCGCGTCGGCCCCAATCGCGATCGGTGCGATCTCGTCGCCATCGAGGGGTGCGATGACCGGCTCGGGTACCGGCGCCACGGCGGCGGTGGCCGTCGGAGCACTGGTGCGATCGCGGAACAGCATGCCGACGATGTAGAGCGCGACGCCGACCACCGACCCGAGGAACACGGTGCCCAGCACGCCCTGCCACCCCAGAAAAGCGCCGACCATCGCCATCATCGCGACGTCGCCGCCACCCATCGCTTCGCGCCCCGCGAGCAGCGTCCCCACCGAGCCGACCAGATAGAGAAAGCCCGCGCCGAAGATGGCGCCGTGCAGGGCCGCGATGACGCCGGCCGGCCCCTGCGCCAGACTCAGCAGCAGCCCGATGCCGAGACCGCCGTAGGTGAACTCGTGCGGGATGATGAAGGCCCGCGCGTCGGTCATCGCGATCCCGAGCAGGATAGTGACGAACGCCACGCCCTGCAGTGCGGCCAGGGAGAGACCGTAGCGCCAGGCGATGAAGGCCCAGAGCAGTGCCGTCGCCAGCTCGATCAGCGGATACTGCGCCGAGATCGCGAGGCCGCACCCGCGGCAACGCCCCCGGAGCAGGATCCATGACAAGACGGGAATGTTCTCGAACCAGGCGAGCGCACGCTCGCAGCGCGGACAGCGCGACGGCGGCGACACCACCGAGGCCTTGGGCTCGGCGCCCCAGCGCAGGATGCAGACGTTGAGGAAGCTGCCCACCACCGCGCCGAACAGCGCCGCCAGGGCGACGACGAACCATGCCGGCAGCTGGGGATCAGGATCCACGCGTGACCTCGTAGAGAAGAATGCCCGCCGCGACCGCGACGTTGAGCGACTCCGCGCCTGGCGCCAGCGCGATCGCGACCCGGCGTGCGGCAGCCGCCAGCAGCGCGTCGCTGACGCCCGCGCCCTCGTTGCCGAAGATCAGCGCGATTGGCACCGCGGAAGAGGCATCGCGCCGAGTCACGGGCGCGGCTCCAGCATCGCTCGCCCAGAGCGACACGCCGGACGCGCCGGCCCATGCCATGAATTCGGCGGTGGTTACCGGCACCGCCGGCAGCCGGAACAGCGCACCCATGCTTCCCCGCACAACCTTGGGATTGGTGAGCTCCGCGGTGCCGGGCAAGACGATGAGGCCGGCCCCTCCCAGTCCCAAGGTCGTCCGCAGAATGGTGCCCACGTTCCCGGGGTCCTGCACCCCATCGAGCACGACGACCGGTGCTCCCGCTCCCGCCCTGATGTCGCCGAGTACCCACTGTCGGGGCTCGATCACCGCGACGATGCCCTGCGGATGCTCGGTGCCGGCCAGCGCGTCGAGCTCGCGATCGCTCACCGGCTCGACGCGGACTCCGCGCGCCTCCAGCAATGTCTTGAGCGCCGCCCCGCGCGGCGTAGCTTCCAGTCCGGGCGAGACGACCGCGCCCCGGATCGGCACGTCCGCCGCGATTGCCTCCTCGACCAGCCGCACGCCCTCGGCGAGCGTGAGGCCGCGGCGCTCGCGTCCGCGGCGGCGCCCGAGATCGCGGATCACGGTCGAGAGAGAGCTACCCATGACTCCGTTCGCACGATGAAAATTGCCCTCACGATCGCCGGCTCCGACTCGGGGGGCGGCGCCGGCATTCAGGCCGACCTCAAGACGTTCCACCAGTACGGCGTGTTCGGAACCTCAGCCATCGTCGCGCTCACCGCGCAGAATACGCTCGGCGTCCGCGCAGTCGAGCCCGTGTCGCCCGCGATGGTGGCGGCCCAGCTCGCCGCGCTGGCGGAGGACCTTCCGCCCGATGCCGTGAAGACCGGCATGCTCGCCGATGCGGCGCTGGTCCGCCAGGTGGGTCGGTCGGTCCGCACCTCCGGATGGAGCCCGCTGGTGGTCGATCCGGTCATGGTCAGCACGTCGGGGCAGCGGCTGCTCACCGCCGACGCCGAAGCGGTGCTCCGTGAGGTGCTGCTGCCGCTCGCCACGCTGGTGACGCCCAACCTCGACGAGGCCGCGATCCTCTCCGGGCTCGCCGTGCACGACGTCTTCACCATGGAGCGCGCCGGCGCGACGCTGCTCCGCTTCGGCGCGCGGGCCGTCCTGGTCAAGGGTGGGCATATGAGCGGGGACGCGATCACCGACGTGCTGATGACGGCCGACGGCGCCCGTCGCTATGAGCGACCCCGCATCGGCACCGGCGCGCTGCACGGCACCGGCTGCACCCTGTCCGCGGCGATCACGGCCGGACTCGCGCTCGGCCGCGACCTCGAGACCAGCGTCGCCGACGCGCTCGACTACGTGCACCGCGCCATCGCGTCCGCCCCGGGCTCGGCGCGGGGCACGGTCCGGTCAACCATTTCGCGCCGGTCATCCGCCGCGAATGACGCCCTCGATTACGTCGCCGAGCTGGCCCTGCACACGCGCCGCCACCTCCATGACGTCCCGGTGGTCGAGCCGGTGGAGCGTCAGCCCCGCCGCGAAATTCGTGATCGTCGAGAAACCGAGACAGCGCATGCCGCGGGCTCGCGCCGCGATCACCTCGAGGACCGTCGACATGCCCACCGCGTCCGCACCGACTCGCTCCAGCATCCTGATTTCGGCCGGCGTCTCGTAGCTCGGGCCCAGCACCCCGGCGTACACGCCCTCCTCCAGCGCCACCCCCATCGCGCGGGCGACGTCACGCGCGCGCGCGCGAAGGGTGGAGTCGTATGGATCGGACATGTCCGGAAAGCGCTGCTCGCCGTCCAGCACGCCGCCGGCCAGCGGATTCCGGAAGGTGAAATTGAGGTGGTCGGCGATCAGCATCACCGTCCCCTGCCCGAAGGTGCGTCGGATGCCGCCGGCCGCGTTGGTCAGGATCAGGGTGCCGATCCCGAGCTCCGCAAAGGCGCGGACAGCGAGCGCCGCGGTGTCAGCGCCGTGACCCTCGTACAGGTGGAATCGTCCACTCTGCGCGAGCACCGTCGTCCCCGCCAGCGTCCCCACCACCAGCTCGCCGGCATGGCCGGGGATGGTGGCCGCGGGAAATCCCGCGATGTCGGCGAACGGGATGCGGAGCGGATCGGCGAACCGGGTGACGAACGGACCCAGTCCGCTGCCGAGAATCAGGGCGATGGTGGGCGTGCGGCCGTCGAGTCGCTCGCGGATGCTCCGCGCCGCGCCGGCGACAACCCGCGAACGGGTGCTGACGGGAACGGCGGTCACGGTCACAGGAGCATCCCGGCGATGGTAGCGGAGAGAAAGTTGGCCAGCGTGCCCGCCAGCATCGCGCGGAGGCCGAGGCGGGCGAGGTCGTGCTTGCGCTCGGGTGCCAGTGCGCCGATGCCGCCGAGCTGGATGCCGATCGAGCTGAAGTTGGCGAACCCGGCGAGCGCAAACGACGCGATGGTGAACGAGCGCGGGTCCAGCGTGCCCTTGAGCGGGCCCAACTGCGCGTACGCCACGAACTCGTTCAGCACCATGCGGGTGCCGAGCAGGCCCCCGACGATACCACTATCGCGCCACGACACGCCCATGATCCACGCGACCGGCCGGAAGAGCCAGCCCAGCACGGTCTGCAGATTGGCGGGAAACCAGGCGAGCCACCCGTGGACCGCGCCGAAGAGGCCGTTGAGGAGCGCGACGAGCGAGATGAAGGCGACCAGCATCGCGATGACGTTGAGCATCAGCTGCAGCCCTTCGCCGGTGCCCCGTGCGGCCGCATCGATGATGTTGACGTCGGTGCGGGGCAGATCGAGGCGGAGCGTGCCATACGTCTCTGGTGTCTCGGTTTCCGGCTCGAAGAGTTTGGCCATCATGATCGTGCCCGGTGCGGTCATGATGACCGCGGCGAGCAGGTGCCGGGCCTCGATCCCGAAGGCGATGTACGCCGCCATGATCGCGCCCGAGATGTGGGCCATGCCCGAGGTCATCACCGTCATCAGCTCGGAGCGCGTCATCCGTGGCAGGAATGGGCGGATGGTGAGCGGCGCCTCGGTTTGTCCCATGAAGATCGACGCCGCGACGTTGAGACTCTCCGCGCCGCTGACGCCCATGACCCGGCTCATCACCACGGCGAAGCCGCGCACGACGACCTGCATGACGCCGAGGTGATACAGAATGGCGAACAGCGCGGAGACGAAGATGATGGCGGGCAAAATCTGGAAGGCGAAGATGACGCCCAGACTGGAGCCGGGCTTGCCCAGCTCGCCGAACACGAATTGCGAGCCGGCGTACGAATAGGCGAGCAGCATCGTGACGCCGCCGCCGAGCCAGCGGAAGAGCGCCTGGCCCGCGGGGATCCGCAGGACGAAGATCGCGAACACGAGCTGAAGCGCGAGCCCCCAGACGAGCGTGGGCCAGCGGATCTGCCGCCGGTCACGGGAGAAGGCGACCCCGATGCCAAGGATGACGATAATGCCCAGCAGTCCGGCGAAGCGTTCCGCGATCGGGGTGGCGCTCCCGGTCACCGGAGATCCCGCAGCTCGTCGGCCGCCCGGGTGAGGAGCGTCAGGCGCTCGGGCCACGGCAGGAAGGCGCCGGCGAAGCCGTTCAGGATCGTGACCTCGACCTGGGTGCGGGTGAAGCCGAGCGCCGTGTGCGCCAGCCAGTACTCGTCCGACAGCGAAGCTCCGGTCATCAGCCACCCATCGGTGCAGAGCGTCACGTTGAGTCCGGCATCCAGATAGGCGCGCACCGGGTGGTCGGCGGCCCGTGCGACCGCCCGGGTCTTCACGTTGCTCGTGATGTTGGCTTCGATCAGCGTACGGCGATCGCGAAGATAGTCACGCAGTACCGGATCCTCGTAGAGCCGGGTACCGTGACCGATGCGGTCCGCATGGCAGCGGTGCACCGCCTCCGCGATCGAGTCGGCGCCCGCGGCCTCGCCCGCGTGAATCGTGATGCCGAGGCAGCCGGCTGCGGCGACATCGAACGCAGCGGCGTGCACGGCGGGGGGATGGCCGGCCTCGCCGCCAGCCAGATCGAACGCGACCACACCGCGGTCGCGCCAGGCCACCGAGTGCCGGGCGATCTCGAGTGAGAGCGCCGGATCGTAGTGCCGGAGCGAGCAGTTGATCACCCGCGAGATCACCCCGAAATCCGCCCGCCCCCGCACGAGCCCGCGCAGCTCGGCCTCGAGGACCTCGTCGAGCGTGAGCCCGCCGCGGCGGCTCAGGTGGGGACAGTAGCGAACCTCCAGATAGCGCACGTTGTCGCGCGCGGCATCTTCCGCCATCTCGTATGCGACCCGTTCGATCGCTTCGGGTGTCTGGAGCAGCGGAATCGTGTAATCGAAACGGCGGATGTAGTCGGTGAGGTCGGCGGCGTCGTCCACCCGCATGAAATCGCGCAGGGTGTCGGCGTCGCGGGCCGGCAGCGTGACGCGCGCCGTGCGTGCGAGATCGAGCATCGTCCCGGGCCGGAGCGAGCCGTCGAGATGCACATGGAGCTCGGCCTTGGGAAGCCGGCCGATGAGCTCGCGGCTCAGCGTCATCCGTTGTCCCGACGCGCGCGGACGATCACCCGGAGGATCGCGCCGGTGCCGACCGGCGCCGATGGATCGAGCGCGATGCCCCGGCCGTCGGTAAGGATGGCCGAGCCGTCGGCGAGCGCCGCCGCCAGCGCGGCGTCGAGTGCGCGAACCGCGGCGCTCGCGTCGGCGCCCGGTGATAACTCGACCGGCGTGCCGTTCACATAGACGCGCAGCCGATCACCATCGTCGTCGGGAGGAGGTGTCGTCACCGCACCGCCACGAAGCCCGGCGTGGCCGTAACCTCCACCGGCTGCGGCAGCCGTCGGAGATAGCC
Source organism: Gemmatimonadales bacterium (assembly GCA_013816685.1). Lineage (GTDB taxonomy): Bacteria > Gemmatimonadota > Gemmatimonadetes > Gemmatimonadales > GWC2-71-9 > JACDDX01. Next base: position 2,231 of record JACDDX010000051.1, on the reverse strand, counting down.
CGTCAGCGCGTCGAGGTCGCTGAGGCCCGCCGGCTCGCGCGGCAGGGTTGCCAGCAGCGCGTAGCCGTCGCCGCCGCCCGCGACGAAGTCGTCCGCGGCCAGCGTATAGCGCGCCTTGTCGCGCAGCTTGCCGCCCCGTGGAAGCGTGAGCGATACGATGCGGCGGCCGGCCGGACGCCGAGGATCGTAGCGCACCACCACGCCGGCGACGTGCGCGTCCGGGCGCCCGTCCGCGAGCGCGTGCTCCAGCGTCTCCCGGAGCTGCGCGCCGGTGAGCGTGAGCCGGACCAGCCCGTTCCCGAACGGCTGCACCTCGTAGAGCCGGCCGAAGGTGACCGGCCCCGCCGGAATGCCGGTCCGGATGCCGCCGTTGTTGGCGATCGCCACGTCGGTGCGAAGCATTGCCTGCCGGGCCCCGACGATCAGCGCGCCGACGCGGTGCTGATCGCCGGCCCGAGCGAGCGGCAGCTTGATCCGCGCGATCACTCGGCTGGCGACGGAATCGAGCCGCTGCCGATAGCCGGCAACGACCGCGGCCAGCGCTGGGTCCCCGGGCCCGAGCGTGTCCACCCGCGCGACACCGGTGCGGAGCCGGCGGCCGGACGGCGTCTGCACGACGTCGGCGATCGCGTACGCCTGCCCGTAGCGACCGGCTTCGAGAATGGGGATGCCGCCCGCGACGGTCTCCACGACGCGGTGCGTGTGCCCGGCGAGAATGAGGTCTACCCGGCCGCGCTCGAGCTCGGCGGCCAGGTCCACGATCTCCCCGCCGCAGACCGCGCGGGCGCAGGTCGCACCGGCGTGCGCGAGCAGCACCGTGAGATCGGGCCGCCGGGCGCGCACGGTGTCGAGCACCGCCTTCAGGGCGATCGCGCCGTGGCCGATGCGGAGGCCGGCGACCCGGTCGGCCTTGACCAGCGCCCTGGTGTCCGCGGTGATGTAGCCGACGACGGCGACAGTGAGCTGGCCCGCGCTGAGCAGGCGGTAGGGCTGCGCCCAGACCGGGCGGCCGCCGCTCGCCGAATCGTAGACGTTCGCGACGACCCAGGGGTAGCGCGACTCCGTCATCCGGCTCCGGAGCGAGTCCACTGACCAGTCGAGATCGTGATTCCCCACCACCGCCGCGGCGAGCCCCAGGCGGTTGAGTACGTCGATCGTGCTGCGCCCGCCGGTGGCGTTGGACAGCAGGGTGCCCTGCATCTCGTCGCCGCCGTCGAGCCGGAGGGTCGGACAGCCGCAGGCCGCCGCCAGACTGTCGAACACCGCCTTGAGCCGGGGCACCTGCTCGATGTGACCGTGCAGATCGGTCGTGGCGAGTATGCGGAGCAGCACGGTATCTCGGCGGGCCGGTGGCGACGCGGGGCCGCGCAGCCGGAAGAGCGCGCGCACCTGCGCCGCCATCTGCTCCGGTACGATCCGCCAGCCCTGCTCCCGGTAGCGCGCCGGGTCCAGCGGCTGCTCCTGCTGCACCGCCGACGCCAGCAGACTCCGGATGTCCTCGCCGCGATCGTAGGTTACCCGCGCGCCGTGCAGCATCCCATAGCCGCCGGTTCCCGTCTGGCGGTAACTGTTGACTGCCATCGTGAAGCTGTCGGACGGCTGCACCGGGCGTCCGTGCACGGCGACACCCGTGATCCGGTCGCCGGCTGGCCGGCGGAGATCGATGCTATATCGTACGCCGCCCAGGATGTCGTAGTTGTACCCGGGAATGCTGTCGTTGAGCGTCACGCGGCCGAGCGGGTCGACCCGGAAGTAGCGCGCGCTCTGCTCGAGGTAGGCCTTGAGCCCGGCGCCCGACAGCCGGATGGCGCGAAGCGTGTTCTCATAGGGATAGAGCGCCAGCAGGTCGGCCATCCGGACCGCGCCGCTGTCCCACCCGGCCCTGAGATCGAAGGCGGAGGTGGCGGAAAGATCGGCCTGTGCGGTCCGGCGCTGCACCGCGTTCACGAAGTCGATCAGATCGGTCGGCTCGGCCCGCGCGGCGGCGGCGCGCATCGGCGCGAGCGAGGTGCCTAGCGTCGAATCGGCCCAGTCACGCACCGCCGCATCCCGCGGCTTCAGGCGGGCCGCCACCCGAACCGACGCCGGCGTCTCGGTCGTCGGAATCAGTTCGGCCCGGACGGCGGTCAGTCGCCAGCGGCCAGTCTGTCGCACCAGATCCAGATGCACCACGCTCACGCCACGCGCAAATGGCGGCGGCTGCACGAAGTGCACGCCGGCGATCACCGAGT
>JACDDX010000050.1 GCA_013816685.1 Gemmatimonadales bacterium | reverse complement strand
GCGAGAGTTGAGCGCGGCCCCGAAGGCGGCGCAGCGTCTCTCCCAGATTCGCTGCGGTCATCTTGGCCCCAGAGTGGCGTGTGCCTATGTTAAGTCCTACCGGACAAAAGGTAAAGCAACGCTGAACGCAGGACTGCCGGGACCAGAGCACAGGATGACGCGGCACCCCTGACGACACCGCCCGTACGGAGCACCAGCATGGACGACAGCCCCACCGCCGCGAGCCTGCGGTCCTGCGACAATCAATCATCGAACGATCTTGGTGACGCCGGTTTGCCGGGAGGACGAGCCCAGAGCGGGCCCAGGGCTGCCCTCCGATTGGCCGGGAAGGCAGTGCGCCATCCGGGACGAGCAGTGCTACGGCTGTTGCTCCGGGCGCGACTGGCACGGACGGGCGTGGCTGTGGATCGCATGCGACTCGTCTCGTGGGTGTCGGAGCGGTTCGGGGTTGACGCCGCGGCACTACAGGCCGAGTACCGCGATTCAGACTTCTGCCGCGAGTATGCTTCAGGGCGCCGAAAGCTGTGGGAGTTCACCGGGCCTCAGCGACTCGGCACCTCCGACGCGCTGAGCCACGAAGCGCTTTACTTGGTCGTCCGTGCGACACGGCCGCGTGTGGTCGTCGAAACCGGCGTGCTGTATGGCTCAGCCAGCGCGCACATTCTCGCCGCCCTTGCGCGGAACGGAGAGGGCGAGCTCTTCAGCATCGATCTGCCGCGCGATCCCCAAGAACCCGCGCATGACTTCCTCGTTCCCGCCGAGCTGAGAAAGCGCTGGACGTTCGTGGAGGGCGACAGCCGCCGCGAGCTCCCTGCGCTTCTCGAACGACAGTCCGAGATCGACCTCTTCCACCACGACAGCCTTCACACATCCCAGCACATGACCTGGGAGTTTCAGACGGCGTTTCGCCGCCTGGGCCCGCAGGGCGTGCTGTCGTCCCACGACGTGCGGATCGCCCACAGCGTACGCGAAATTTTCCGTCCGAACGCATTCCAGACCTTCTGCGAGCGCCATGGGCTACGCTGGAGGACGTTCCACAACAGCGGGCTCGCGCTTCGTACCCTGGTAAGTGCGCTCGGCCTGGTCGCGCCGGCGTTCTAGCTGCGGAACCACGAGTTCTTTGATCGGGGCGCCGGGATTCGAACCCGGGACCTCCTGCTCCCAAAGCAGGCGCGCTACCGGACTGCGCCACACCCCGTCACTGTCGCCGTGCCCGGCGAAACGGACTTCAACTTAGCGCGCTTGTCGAACGCCTGGTAGGAACGGCGCCGATCAGACAGCGCCCAGGCGTTCAGCCAGCGCTCGCAGCGCGCGGCCGCGGTGGCTGACGGCATCCTTCTCCTCCGCCGTGGCCTGCCCGAATGCCCGGGACAAGTCGTCGCTGAAGAAGAGCGGATCGTACCCGAAGCCCTCCGACCCCGTGGGCGCCTCCAGAATCCGCCCATGACAGATGCCCTCGGCGACCTCGGGAACCGCCGACTCGGAGCGGAGCAGCACGAGCACACACCGGTAGCGCGCACGGCGCTTCATCTCCCGCGCCCCCGCCAAGCGCCGCAGCAGCTCCGCGTTGTTGGCGGCGTCTACGTCCTGATCCGATCCCACGGCCCCGGCCCAGCGCTTCGAGCGGATGCCCGGCAGGCCGCCGAGCGCGTAGACCTCGAGGCCGCTGTCGTCGGCGAACGCTGGCATGCCGGTGAGGCGAACAAAGTACTCGGCTTTTCGCCGCGCATTCCCCTCGAAGGTGGCGGCATTTTCGAGCAGGAGCTCGGCCGGCGATTCGAACACGCCGAGATCGTCAGGGAACGCGATGCTGAGGCCGAGCGGTTCGAGTACGCGGCGAATCTCCCGCTGCTTGCCCGGGCTCCGCGTCGCTGCCAGCAGTCTCACGCGCTCAGTGCGCGTCGCTGGGCCTCGAAGAGCTCCGCGATGCCGCGCTCAGCGAGATCGAGCAGGCTCGAGAGCTGGCCACGCGAGAAGGTGGCGTGCTCGCCGGTTCCCTGCACTTCGACGTACCGGGCAGGATCGAGCAGTACCACGTTCAGGTCGACGCCCGCATCGCGGTCCTCGAGGTACGCGAGGTCGAGACGCTCTTCCCCGTCGACGAGTCCAACCGACACGGCCGCGACGAGCTGTCCGAATGGCGACGCGACGCCGGTGCGCCCGGCGATCCACCCGCACGCGTCGGAGAGAGCGACGCAGGCGCCGGTGATGCTCGCGGTACGGGTGCCACCATCGGCCTGGAGCACGTCGCAGTCCACCCGGATGGTGTACTCGCCGAACGCCATGGTGGCCATCGCCGCGCGGAGCGAGCGGCCGATGAGACGCTGGATCTCGTGGGTGCGACCGCCGGGTCCCTGGCGTTCGCGCCTGGTCCGCTCGACCGTCGCCCTGGGGAGCATGGAGTACTCCGCCGTCACCCAGCCTTCGCCGCTGCCCTTCTTGAAGGGCGGGACGCCGGTCTCCACGCTCGCGGTACAGTGCACCAGGGTGCCACCCATGCGGATGAGGCAGGAGCCCTCCGCGTAGGGATTCGCCTTCCGCTCGAGCACGAGCGGGCGCAGCTCATCGGGACGGCGACCGTCAGGCCGTGGCACGGAGACGCTCCACCATGGCAGTAGTCGAACAACCGGACACCAGCGGGATCCGCACCACGCGGCCGCCGCGCCGCTCAACCTCGGCCGCACCGACGATGCGGTCCAGGCTATAGTCGGCGCCTTTCACGAGCACGTCGGGCTCGAGCGCTTCGATCAGCGACAGCGGCGTGGGCTCGTCGAACAGCACCACGCAATCCACAGCCGCGAGCGCAGCGATGACCCGGGCGCGAGACTCCTCCGCTACGATAGGCCGATCGGGTCCCTTGTCCAGTCTTCGCACCGACGCGTCGGTGTTGACTCCGACGAGCAGCGCATCGCCCTCCCGCCGTGCCGCCTCGAGCAGCTCGATATGACCGAGATGCAGGAGATCGAAGACGCCGTTGGTGAAGACGAGCGGGCCGGAAAGGGAGCGTCGCCAGCGGACGGCCCCGTCACGCGTGCGCAGCCGCTCCGCGCTGCCGCTCACGCGGTCGCGGTGCCCGGTCCGGTCACAGCGGCTCTTCGGCGCGGGGGCGGAGATCGAAGGTGTGGGTGAAGAATGGCAGGACGACGCGCTCGCTGTACGCGGTCTCGATGGTGATCCGTCCGGGTCGGGCTCTGCGTCGCACCGAGAACTCCGGCGCCAGACCGGGACTGATCGAGTCCGCTTTCCACGCCAGCCGGGTACGGATCTCCCGGTCGGTCAGTCCTCTCGCCAGGCGGGCCTCAGACTTCATCGCTTCGAGCACCTCGTAGTAGCGCCAGTAGACTTCGCCGATATGGAACCCGTAGTACACGGCGGTGACGAAGAAGAGGAGGCTCACGAGACAGCCGAGCGTTCCGCCCCGCCGACCGGCCGCGCCGCCAACGGACGTTCCGCGGGTCACCATTGTGATTGCGCCCCCTCGACGATGTTGGTAACGAGCTGGTCGAGCGCCTTCCGCCGGCCCTCCGCTTCCCGGCCCGACGGGTAATCGCCTTCCACGACGAGACTGTTTCGCTGCCAGAGCGGTTTGTTCCGGCGCTGATCCGTGATCTCGACCGACACGGCGATCTGCACCAGCCGGCGGGTCACGTTGACCTGTTTGTTGTCACCCGAGTAGGCGACGGGGAGATCGGGCTCGTACCGCGTGATCGACCCGCGAACGATGGCATCGGCCTGGGACTGTCCCGCCTGGCGGAGTCCCAGGCGTGACTCCACCGCGTCACGAACCGCGGTGTTGATCTCCTGGGTGAGCGTCGGCTCGCTGGTCTGATTGTCGAAGGGCAGGATCGCAACGGTCTTGATCGTCGGGGGCAATCCGCCGCCCGCAAATCCGTAGCAGCCCGCGGGTGCCGCCGCGAGGATCAGCGCGCTAATGCCGGCGAGGAAGCCACGTCTCTGGCGCAAAGGTCTTGGGTGCCGTGGAGAGAAAGGTGATGTCGAGCCGCGCAGGGGCACTTGGGACGGTAAGGCGCGACTTGAGCGGCGCACCGTCGGAGCCCAGCGTCGTCTCAGCCCGGCCGATCAGCTTGCCGGCAGCCCGGACTTCGGTAGTGAGCCCGGCGGATTGGCCGGTGCTGCGCGAGTACTCAATCGTGTCGGTCCCGGCCGCGTACTGCCACACCGTGCGGTCGCCCTTGCTGAACCCGCGGAGCGTCGCGCCGGCGGTTGGCGGCCGGGCCACCCCGAGCAGCGCCCAGAGCAACGTGTAGTTCGGGATCAGGCGCCTCACCGCGTTCGGCGGATCGACCCAGACCGCCTGTGCACCGACGACCACGGCGGCTGCCGCACCCGATCCGAACGGGCCCGCGACGTCGAAGCGGAGGGAGTCCGGCGGCGCCACTCGCGCGCTGCCCCGCCCTCCGGCACTGCTGCGCTCATCGCGGAACAGCCACTTGAAGCGATGCAGACGGCTCACGGAGGGCTGCGTCGCGCCGACCCATGATGTCACCTGCGCGGGCGCGGCGCGCGCGCTTTCGACGGGCACCAGACGACCGGGCTCACTCCGGCAGCCCACGATGGCGAGCGCAAGATAGATCGCGGTCACCGTCGAGGCAACACGAAGGCTTTGTGGCATCAATAGTTATAGCCGAAGAAGAAGGAGACGAAGCCGAGTTTGCGCTGGTCCCGGTCGAGTCCGTAGCCATTGAACGATCCGCCGTTGAAACGGCGGCCGACATCCAGCCGAACCACCGCCAGCGGCGCCACGGCGAGACGGAAGCCCACCCCGTAGCTGCCCAGCATGTCCCGGGTGGTGCTGGTGCTGAATGTCGCCTTGCCGATATCACCGAACAGGGCACCCTGGATCTCCGGGAAGTCGAGGTCGCCAAACGGCAGGCCGAGCGTCAGGTGACTCAGCAGGGGGAAGCGGATCTCCTGGTTCACCATGTACGCGTGGGAGCCGACGATGTAGCCGAACTGCGGATATCCGCGGAGTCCGAGCGTACCGCCCAAGTTGATGCGCCGCGGCCGGTCACCGCCCCCATAGAACCCGAGGAGGCGCACGGCCCAGGCGCTCTTGCTGCCGAGCCGAAAGTAGCGCCGGAGATCCCCGCTCAACAAGAAGCTGTCGAAGCGGCTGTTGCTGAAGTCGCTGGAGACGCCGGCGGTCAGACTGAGTCGGGTGCCGTCGATCGGGCCGGACGGGATCCAGAGGGAGTTATCCCGGACGAAGCTGAGATAGTGGGAAGCGAGCCAACCGACCCGCCGCGGCTGGTCGACGGGAAGGGTGAAGTCGACGCGGTCGCTGTGCTCCACCACGACTGTCGCCTCGACGCGGCTGAACCGGCTGATCGGGTAGCGCACCAGTGCGAGGCCACCGTACGCCTCCTCGTCATAGGCGACGATCCGGTCGCCCTCGAAGTTGCGGAATCGGGTGCGGAACGCCCCGACGCCCCAGTTGATCCTTCGCGCGCGATTGAGATAGATGCCGGTGACACTGAGGTTATCGAGCAGGCGCCCGAGGTCGCGGCCCTGGAACGACGACACCGATCCGAAGACGAGATTGTCCCCCAGCAGGTCGCTCATGAGGAACGCGATGCCCTGGTACCCACCGTAGCCCGGTGTGGTGACGATGTCGCCCGCGGCGAAGTCGAGCGTCAACCGGCGACGATAGGGCTCGCCAGCGGCGATGTCGACGGTGCTGTCGCCCGGGACCGCCCAGGCCCAGGTACCCTCGGGCGGTCCATTCTGGAGCCGGAAGGTGTCGCGCCAGGCGGCCGAGTCCGGTGGGTAGCGATACAGATTCCAGCTGAGATCGTGGAAGCCGCCGACGAGCATTCCCGAGGAATCTGGCAGCGGCACCGCGTCGAAGGCGCCGGTCCATGCCGACGTCTCGCGGCGGCCGTTTCCCAGGGTATCGACCGAGAAGACGTTGAGCACGCCATCGCGATCGGAGCTGAAATAGATGCGGCCGTCCGGCCCCCAGACCGGCGCTTCGTCCACCCACTTTCCGCGAGTCACCGCAGTGACCCGTGCGCGCGCGAGGTCGAGCAGATAGAGGTTGGCGGCGCCATTGTCTCCACCCGCCGCCCGATCCGAGGCGAACACGATCCGCCGACCGTCGGGGCTGGGGCTGGGGTCGGTGTCCTGAAAACGATCGCGGGTGAGGGGCTCGAGGCGGCCGTCCGGCAGGTGCACGCGGTACAGATTGGAGATGCCGTTGTCGGCGAGTCCGCTGAGCGCGATGCTCCGACCATCCGGCATCCAGGCGGGTGAGAGCAGCGAGACCAGTCCGGGAAACTGGTACCGTCCCACCGTCCGTCGCCGCTTCATGTCGTAGATGATGAGCGCGTCGCGATCGTTCCGGCGCGCGGTGAAGAGCAGCAGGTTCCGCCGGCTGGCATCCATTCGTGAATCGAACGGATGAAACGACTCCAGCGCCTCCGAGCGTCCGGCAACCACGACGGACCGGGGCTTCCCGCCGCCCAGGCGCCTCCGGAAGATCGTGACGTAGCCGTTGGCCGGTGATACGTAGGCGACCTGCCCCGAATCGGCCGTCGATCCCGGGATGTACGCCGCTTTGATGGCGAGTCGAGCCACCTCGCCGGCCAACACGGGCAGCGGCGCGAGACTGTCGACCGACGGGTAGTAGGCTCGGCGCATGGCGAGCTGGAATTCCTCGCTGAGCTGATCGAGCGACTTGCCGTAGGTCCCCCGGATGGCGTCCTCGAAGCTGGTATAGCGATTCAGCTCCCGGTACATCAGCGGAATGCGCCAATCGCCGTAGGTATCGGCGAGCCAGCGGTGGATCCGGCCGCCGATCGGGTACACGATGCCGCCGCCGGCGTTGGTCAGCTGATCGAGCCTCGGGAGCCGTCCGCTGAGCGTGAGGTCGCGCAGGACCATGTGGTCGCGGGCGTCCTCGCCGCCCGACCAGAGCTCGGCCATTCCCTCCGTCCACCAGAGCGGGAAGTGGTAGCGCCCGCTCCGCGGCGCCTGGACGTAGCTCTCCGACTCGAGGTCGAGCTGGAAGACGTGCACCATCTCATGACGGAGCGTATGGCGGAACTCGGCAAAGTTGCCCCGGAACGGCAGCGCCACCCGCCGCTTCAGGAAATCGGTCGCGCCGAGCAGGCCCTCGGGCGGGGTGAAGGGCAGGATGTTGGTCTGCTCGAAATCGGTGTGCGAGGCGTAGACGATCAGCGGGATGCGTGCGCCGACCTCGTGGCCGAACTGGATGGCGAGGGTGTCGTAGCTGCGCTCGGCGTACGCGAGCGCGGCCGGCGCGAGCTCGGCTTCGGCCGGGTAGTAGTAAAGATCGACATGCGTCCCGCGGAGGATGCGCCAGTCGAGCCGGCGATACTGGATCTTGTTCTGGCCGAAGGCAAAGAACTGGGCAGACGCAGGAACGGCGGCCATCAGCGACAGCATGACGGCCAAGAGGAGCAGGACGCAGCGCTCGCGTCTCATCGCCGGGTGACCCGGATCGTCCGGATCACGTCGCCCTGCGAGATCCGCTGAAGAGCGCCGTAGCCGCCCGTCACCCGGCCGAACACGGTGTAGGTGCCGTCGAGGTGCGGCTGCGGACTCAGATTGATGAACCACTGACTCATACCGGTGTCGGGGCCGGAGAGCGCCATGCCGAGCACCGCCTTGTCGTATCGCACGGGATTGATCTCGTCCCGGATGGTGCCCCCCGGGCTGCCGAACCCGTCGCCGCGCGGGTCGCCATCCTGCACCACGAAGTTGGGCACCACCCGGTGCCAGCGGTCTCCGTCGAAGAACCGCTGGTCGACCAGTCGAAGGAAATTGGCGACCGTGATCGGCGCCTCGGGGCCCAGCAGCTCGACGTCGATGTTGCCGCGACTCACCGTCTCGAGGACCACGTGGGGGCGAGCCTGCGAATCGGGCGCTGTCAGGTACGTCGCGGCCAGATCGCGGTAGTCCTGGAGCGAACGGCCGGTCGCGATCGGATAGGCCGGCCCCCAGCGATCGGCTGCCTCGGGCCAGTTGTCTTCGGCCCACCGGCGCAGCAGATAGTCAGCAGGACGGGTGGACGACGCCAGAAACTCCTGGTCCACGCGGGAAGCGGAGGTCGGATCGCGTTGGCGGATGGCGAGGATTCCATTCAGCGCCGAGATGGCCGCGTCGGGAAAGGAGTCGCGCGAGCCCTGAGCCAGCGCGGCGGTGAGGGCAGGCAGGTCGGCCGGATCAGCGGCGCGCGCGACAGCATCGGCAGCGACGCTCCGGACGCCGCCATCGCGGTGGGTCAGCAGCGTTCGGCCGGCGCGAACCAGCACCGTGTCGGCGGCCTCGATCTCACTCTCCCAGCCCTGCATGCCCAGCACGATGACGCGCGGATCGGGGTCGTCGAGCCAGGACGGCAACCCGCGTGCGCGGGTGCGTGCCCATCCTTCGGCCGCGGCGCCGCGCTCGCGCCAGTCGCGACTGGCGCGCCACGTCGCGGCGGATCGGGTGAAGGCGCCGGCGTCGCTGCGGGCCAGTCCGAGCAGCGCCTCGCGTCGGATGGCGAACAGGTTGCCTCGACCGAGCGCGGCCTGGAGCGCGCGGCTCGCTTCACGGCCGCCGAGGAGGCCCAGCGCCTCGGCGGCCTGCACCCGGACGTTCGGCTCGCCGTCGCTGAGGCGGGTTGCGGCCAGCGCGGCGAAGGAGGCGTCCTTGAAGGTGCCGAGCGAGCGGAGCGCGTTGACCCGGACGGCAGGATCGGGGTCATCGGTCAGGCGGGCGACGAGGCCGGCGAGGGTGGCGGGCGCGATGCGGGCGCTGTCGGCGAAGCTCCGGCTGAGAGCACGCGCGGCGATCGAGCGGATGAACGGATCGTCGTCGCGCAGCGCGAGCGTCAGGGCTGGCGCGGCTGCCGGGTGCCGGAGGCGGGCCAGCGCATACACGGCACGCCAGCGGATGGCAACGACGGTGTCGCTGGTGAACGCCAGGAGCGCCGTCGCAGGGGCGTCGCGCCCCAGTCGCCAGGATTCGAGCAGCATCGCGGCGCGCGCGGGTACGGGGTTCGTCGCCGTCAGAGCCACTTTGCCCTGCAGCACCGACGCGAAGAACTCCGCCACCGGCCGGCCGCCGATCTTCGCGAGTGCCCCCGCCGCTTCACCGGCGGTGGCGGCATCGAGGGCGGGGAGGCCGGTGAGCCGGTCGATGATGGGCCGCGCGGACGCACTGTCATCCAGC
>JACDDX010000360.1 GCA_013816685.1 Gemmatimonadales bacterium | reverse complement strand
GGCGGCGAGGGGCAGGGTGGGGAATCGGACGGGCATCGGGGCTCCGCAGTGGCCGGGGAAGAGTCGGGACCTGCGTTGGATCTGCAACCGGCGACAAAGGTTGTCACCGACCCTCGGACCCGAGTGAGATCACCGTGGAGGGCGGGCCCGGCACCGACTCCGCCTGCCATGGGAGCCCGATGCACGAGAGCCGGTCAATCCGCGTGACGGCGGCACCGGCGGCGACGGCGGCTACAGCACGCTCGGCGGCGGCGTCCACCAGGACGAGGGCGATCCGGAGGATGCGTCGAGAGAATAGTGCCTTAGCTTGTCTGTGGTGGGGCGCTCGAGGAACGATCCATCACTGCAACGGGGGCGACCGATGAGCAGCATTACCGAGATGGTCCAGCAGCATCTGGGCGACAAGGGGCTGGCGGAGCTCAGCCAGCACCTCGGCGTCGATCATGGCACCGCCCAGACCGCGATCGCCGCCGCGCTACCGGCGCTGGTCGGTGCGTTGTCCCGCAACGCGGGGCAGGCCGGCGCCGCAGCGATGTCACCGGCAGCGAGCAGCAGCGGAATCGGAGGAATCCTGGGCGGAGTGTTGGGTGGCAGGCACGAACAAGTGAAGCAGGAGGTCAGCAGAAACAGCGGGCTCGACATCCATCAGGTGGAAAAGGCGCTGCTCTTTCTGGCGCCGATCGTCATGGCACAACTGGCCAAGCAGCGGCAGCACGATGGCGTTGCGGCGCCCGCGGATCAGGCCCAACAGCCCGAGTCGGGCTCCGGCGGGCTGCTCGGCATGATCGAGCGGATCTTCCACAGGAAATCCTGATCGGTCTCGTTCACCCGCAGTCGTGACGCCAGCCCTCCCGCAAGGAGGGCGCAATCCCCGACCGGGTCGAACCATCCTGGATCTGAGGGATCGTCTGGCGTCGGCGCTGGGCAGCTGCTTCTTCGAGCAGCATCCGCACCTCGTGCCCATTCTCGCTGCGGGCCAGGCCGACGGGCTCCTCCTCTACACCATGCCGTTCGTCGAGGGCCAGTCGCTCCGCGCCCGCCTCACGGGCTCGGGCGAGCTCCCCGTGTCCGAAGCGTCCGGCTGCTCCGCGACATCGCCGCGGCACTCGACTACACCCATCGGCGCGGGTGGCCCGCGAGCAGCCTCAGGTCGACCAAGCGCACTCGGCGCTGGCGCGGCTGGCCGGAACTCAGGACCTCCTGCGCGAGCCGTAGCGCAAAGTCCCCGGCCGCGTTGACAGTGGAACGTTCCGCTGATACAATACGGTCATGGCTGATCTCCCCCAGGCATTCGATCTCCAGGAGCTGAGCGATCGCGCGGGTGTCACGCCGCGCACCGTTCGCTACTACATCCAGCAGGGGCTGCTGCGCTCGCCGGGGCCGCCCGGGCCGGGTGCCAAGTACGACGTGGGCTACGTGGATCGGCTCAAGCTGATCCGGCGGCTGCAGCAGGAGCATCTGCCGCTGGTCGAGATCCGTCGCCGGCTCGAAGACCTGAGCGACGACGATGTGCGCCGTCTCCTGCGGCAGCCGAGGGCACCGGGAAAAACGTCGGCGGTCGACTACGTGCGGAGCGTGCTGTCCCCCACCGGCCGCACCCTCGCCATGCGGGATCAGACTGTGGAGGCGATGGCAGCGCCGCCGCCGTCGCCGTCCCCCGAACGGTCACAGTGGGATCGTATGATACTGGCGCCGGACATCGAGCTCCACATCCGCCGGCCGCTGTCGCGAGCGCAGAACAAGATCGTGGAGAAGATCATCGAATACGCGAGACGACTCCTGGAGGAGGATACCCCGTGAGCCTGCAGATCCTGTCCGACCGTTCGCTCATCCGCGCTGGTGCCCGGAGCACCCGCTACGTGAAGGTGTCGTTCACCGCGCCCGAGGCGCCGCGCACCGGTGGCCGCCGGCCCGTCACCGTCGCGCTCGTGCTCGATCGGTCGGGCTCGATGTCGGGCGAGAAAATCCGGCTCGCCCGGACGGCCGCGCAGTCAGCGCTCACCCTGCTCGAGGCCGACGACCGCTTTGCGGTCGTGGTCTATGATGAGGAGATCGACCTGCTGGTCGAATCGTCACCCGCCTCGCCGGTGGCGCGCCGCCGTGCGGCCAAGGCGCTGGACGCGACGGCGGCCCGGGGCTCGACCGATCTCTGCGGCG
>JACDDX010000049.1 GCA_013816685.1 Gemmatimonadales bacterium | reverse complement strand
AGCCGGCCCGGCGCGGGCGACGATGCGTCGCACCGCGGCCCGCAGCGCGGAGAGCCGCGGCGCGCCGCCGACCACGACCGCGCTGCTGGGCGAGTTGTCGAGAATGACGACGAGCGCCGACGCTGCGTGTCCCGACACGCCGCGAAGCGCGGCCGTCGGGGACGCCGCCGCAAGCACCAGCAGCGCGATCAGCGCGGTGCGCAGCAGGAGGAGCAGCAGGTTCTGAAGGCGGAGGCGGCGGTGATGCTGGCGCGTGGCGGCGACGAGGTACCGCACCGCGGGAAAGGTGACGGTCGGCGGCTCGCGCCGCGCGAGCAGGTGGAGGAGAATCGGAATCGCCGTCGCGAGCAGACCGAGGAGGGCCCAAGGCTGGAGAAACCCGATCATCCGGCCCGGCGTCCCGCTGCCAGCGCGGCACGCAGCACGGTGCCGAACGGCGTATCGGTTGTCACCCGGTGGTAAGCGATACCGTGCCGTCGGCAGGCGAGACGCCATTCGGCGATGACCGTGTGCACCGTGTCGCGATAGGCGCCGGCCCAGTCGCGGGGACGGAGCACCACAGCCGCCCGGGATTCGGGGTCCTCGAACCGCGCCTCGGCGGGACCAGCGAGCGTGACCTCCGCCTGATCCATGATATGGAGCACCAGCACCTGATGACCCCGGTGGCGGAGAAAGCGCAGCGCCGTGAGCGCGAGCTCGCGATCGAACAGGAGGTCGGAGACGAAGACGACGAGCCCGCGACGGCGGAGCTGGCCCACCACCCGCCGGAGCGCGGGCTCCGCGGCGGTGCCCTGTCCCGGCTCCAGCGCGACGAGCGTCCCGACGAGCTGCCGCCAGTGCGCGAGACGGGCCCGCGGCGGCACGATGGTGCGCACGGCGTCGTCGAAGGTGATCAGTCCAGTCGCGTCGCGCTGGCGCAGGAGCACGAGGGCGAGCGCCGCGAGCAGCCGTCGGACGTAGTCGAGCTTGGGAAGCGTCGTCTGCGGATCGCCGGTCCACGCCATCGACCGGCTGGCGTCGCACACCAGCATCGCGCGGAGGTTGGTCTCCTCCTCGAACTGCTTCACGTAGAGCCGGTCGCTCCGGCCGACCATCTTCCAGTCGAGATAGCGGAGCTCGTCGCCCGGCTGATACATGCGGTGCTCGGCGAACTCCACGGAAAATCCCCGCCGCGGCGATCGATGCAGTCCCGTGAGGAACCCCTCGACCACCCCGTCGGTGACTACTTCGATGCCCCCCAGCTTCGACACCTCGAACGGATCGAGCAGATCGAGACGGGCGCGGGCAGCCGGAACGGCGGAACCCATCATGCAGGGCCGGAACGTAGGCACCTGAACTCCGCGACGCAAACGCGCGCCGGATCTGGAGGCCGCCGGACAGGCTTCCCTCCCAGGGTGTCACCCCTCGCAGACGGCGGCGCTCGACGCCGACCGTGGCGATTCCGGCAACCGTTGGCTGGCGCGGCGCTTAAGCCGCCGGGGCGTGACTGGCATGTGGCCTGCACGAGGCGGGCGGCTCTTCCCCGTCTGTCTCCGGAGTTCAGATGTCCGTCGCCCTCGGGTGGGTCGTGCTCGCCGGTCTGCTCGCGTCCGCCGAACCCGCATCTCCCGCCTGCCAGCCCGATCGCTCACCCGCACTGCTCTCCGGCCCGGGCGCGCGCGCCGAGTCTCGGATCATCGTGTGGACCGATCGCGAGAGTCCGTATCGGCGTGGAGAACGGGCGCGAATCTTCGTCGAGGCGCTCGATCGTGCGTACGTGACGGTGCTTCGAGTAGATACCGACGGCCGTGTCCGGGTGATATTTCCGAGCGACCCATGGGGCGCGGCCCGCCTGCGTCCGGGTCGCACCGTGGAGCTGAGTGTTTCACGCGGTGGTCCCGGCTTCGTGGTGGACGACGATCCGGGTCTCGGCTACCTCTTCGCCATCGCGTCCCCCGAGCCGTTCGACTATTCCGAGATGACCCGTGGCGATTTCTGGGACTATCGCCTCATCAACGACGGCCGGGTGGAAGGCGACCCCTACGTCGCGTTGACCCGCCTGGCCGACCGCATTACGGCAGGAGGCAAATACGACTACGATATCGCACCCTATTCTGTGGACCGGCACTTCGAGTATCCCCGCTTCGTCTGCTACGGCTGTCACAGCTCCGCCAGCTACTCCGAGTGGAATCCGTACCGGATGTCGTGCCGGCGCTACCGGCTCGAGATCTACGACGATCCCGCGTACTATCCGATGCGCTACAATCGCGGACGCGGAGTGGTCGCCGACCGGCCCGCGCGCCCGACGCCGCGCTTCGTGTTCCGCGATGCCGATCCGTCCCGCGGGAACGTCACCCGGCGGGGCGGGCGCCCCACCGACGATGGCCGTGCCGACGACGCTTCGCGCAGGGTGCGGGAGATCCCCGCGCCCCGGATGCGCCGACTTCCCGCGCGCGAGATCTCGCCCGCGCTCGGGCCCGAGATCGCGCCTGGACCGGTCGTTCCCCGCGGCCTCAGTCCGATGCGCGATCGCCCGCGCAGCATAGGTGAGCCCCAGTTGCGCCGCCGCCGGCGCAGAAGCGGGTGAGCGGCCCCTCACCCCCCGCCTCTCTCCTCGCCGTTGGTATCTTGTCTGCTCCTCCACCATTCAGGAACTTCGCATGCGTGTCGCGACCTTCGTCATGCTGGCTGCGTTCTGGGCCGCCGGCGCGAGCCCGCGGCCTGCAGGGGCGCAGGCACCCCCGCCGACTTCTACGACTGCCACTGCCGCATCCACCCGGGCGGCCTCGACGATCTCGGCGGCCGATGTCCAGCGCCGGATCGGCATCATCGCGGACGACTCGATGGCGGGACGGGATACGCCGAGCCCGGGGCTGGAGTCCACGGCGCGGTACGTCGCGGGTGAGTTTGCGCGGCTGGGGCTTCGTCCCGGCGGCGACAGCGGCAGCTTCCTGCAGCGGTACGCTATCACCGAGCGGCGTCTCCGGCCGGACAGCTCGCGGGTGGTCTTCAGCGGAGGGGGGCGCCGGGCCACCGCGGAATTTACTGCATCGGCGCGCTACCTCTTCGGCCCGGTTCCAGGTGGAGCACTGCACGGGCGGGCGCTGGTCGTGAGTCCCTCAATTACGGCAGAGCAGGCCAGGCGACTCGACGTGCGTGACCGCGTGGTGCTGGTGCGAGCGGGCACCGGACCTCGCGGATCCGGGCTCGCCGAGCGGATCGTCCGCAGCGTCGCCGCTCGGCTGCCGATCGCGGTGATCCTGCTTGCCGACGACGATTCGGCGACCTTTGCGGCGCGGCTGCCGCGACGGAGCGCCATGCGTACCGTGATCGGTGATCCGCCGGGGCCGGTCGCGCTGGAAGTGCGGACCGGCGCTGTCGCGGCGGTGCTGGACGCGCGCGATGTCAGAGTCCGCGTCGAGATGCGGGACGACACGGTGCGCACGCGATCCGCGCCCAACGCCGTTGGGATCCTGCGAGGCTCCGATCCACGGCTCCGGAACGAGTACGTGATCTTCTCCGCGCACATGGATCACATCGGCATCACACCGGGCGCGCCCGACAGTATCAACAACGGAGCGGACGACGACGCCTCGGGAACGACGGGGGTGCTGGAGCTGGCGGAAGCCTTCAGCCGCCCGGGCGCGCGGCCGAAGCGATCGCTGATATTCCTGACGGTGAGCGGCGAGGAACAGGGGCTCTGGGGCAGCCGCCACTTCACCGACCATCCGCCGGTGCCGATCCGGCAGATCGTGGCCGATCTGAATATGGACATGATCGGCCGCAACTGGACCGATACCATTGTCGCGATCGGGCGCGAGCACGCCGATCTGGGCGCCACCCTGGCGCAGGTCAACGCGGCGCACCCCGAGCTGCGGATGACCGCCATCGGCGACCGCTGGCCCGAGGAGCGCTTCTACTTCCGTTCAGACCACTACAACTTCGCGCGCCTCGGCGTGCCGGTGCTCTTCTTCTTCAACGGCGTGCACCCGGACTATCACCAGGTGACCGATTCTCCCGACAAGATCGATGCGGAAAAGGAATCGCGGGTCGTGCGACTGGTCTACTGGCTGGGTCAGGCGGTCGGGAACGCGCCCCGGCGCCCGCAGTGGAACCCGGAGAGCTACAAGGAGATCGTGGACGGCTCATGAGCGACAGCATCGCGGAGTTCAAGCAGGAGGTGAGCTCGGCCACCGGGTGATCAACACTCCGGCAATGATGAGCAGCGCGCCGATGCCCTGCACCGGGTGGGGACGCTCGCCGAGCACGGCCCAGGCGACGAGGGCCGCGATGGCCGGTGTGACGCAGAGGTAGACCGCCGACCGGCTCGCACCCACGTCCCGCACGCTGGTGTTGAACAGGAGGTAGGCGAGCGTCAGCGAGAAGAGCGCGGCGTAGGCGAGCCCACCCCACCCGACGATTCCGACCCTCCACCAGTCGTGCCGCAGCGCCTGGGGCAGGCCGACCAGCAGCAGCCCGGGCGTGCCGGTGATCATGGTGAACGCCGTCAGCCGAAGCGGCGAGATCGACCCGGTGAGCGGGCGAATCCCGACCGTGTACCCCGCCCACGACAGTGCCGCGAGGAGCGTGAGGCCGTCGCCCAGGAGGGTCGAACTGGTGAGGACCACGCCACGCGTCACCTCGATCACCACCACGCCGACTGTCGCCACGGCGATGCCCCAGCCGACCCGCGCCGTCAGCTTCTCCAGCCCGAGGAGCGCACCGAGCACGGCGACGAGCATCGGTACCGTCGCGATCAGCAGCGCGCTGTTGGTGGCGGTGGTGTGCACCAGCCCCAGAATGAAGGCGAGCTGATAGAGCGTATTGCCCAGCACTCCGAGCACGATCAGACGCCAGACGCTTCCCGCCGGAAAGGCGACCGGGCCTTCCCGGATCCGCAGGACCAGCCACAGCACCAGACTCGCCAACGTGAACCGCACGGCGGTGAAGGCGAGCGGCGGTACCTCCACGATAGCCCGCTTCATCACGCTGAAGTTGATGCCCCAGATGAGGCAGACCAGCAGCATCGAGAGATCGGCGGAGAGTCGTCGCGGCATGGGCGACAAAGCTAATGCAGAGCCGGATGCCGCTATTATTCCGCCCATGTCGCAGACCCGCATCCGTAACTTCTGTATCGTCGCCCACATCGATCATGGCAAATCCACACTGGCCGACCGCCTCATCGAGGCGACGGGCGCGGTGGCAAAGCGCCAGATGCGGGAGCAGCTGCTCGACACGATGGACCTCGAGCGGGAGCGCGGGATCACGATCAAGCTCAACGCGGTCCGGATGAACTACGCCGCCCGCGATGGCCTGACCTACGAGCTCAACCTCATCGATACGCCGGGGCACGTCGACTTCACCTACGAGGTGTCGCGCTCGCTCGCCGCGTGCGAAGGCGCGATCCTCGTGGTGGACGCCTCCCAGGGCGTGCAGGCCCAGACGCTGAGCAATCTGTTTCTGGCGATGGACGCCGGACTCGAGATCATCCCGGTGCTCAACAAGATCGACCTGCCCGGCGCCGAGCCCGAGAAGCGGGCTCAGGAGATCATGGACCTGATCGGCGCGAAGCGGGAGGAGATCCTCGCCGTGAGCGCCAAGGAAGGCACCGGCGTTCCGGAACTGCTGGAGGCGGTCGTCGCGCGAGTCCCCGCGCCTCGCGGCCGGGAAGACGCCCCGCTCCGTGCTTTGATCTTCGACTCCTACTACGATCGCTACCGCGGGGCCGTTCCGAGCATCCGGGTGGTGGACGGCGCCATTCGCGGGGGAACGGAGATCGTCTTCGGCGCGCATCCGGCCGACGTCTATCACGTGGACGAGGTCGGCTACCTCCAGCTCGGCCAGCACCCCGCGCCCGCGCTGGAGGCGGGCGAGGTCGGTTACATCGTGGCCAGCCTGCGCCAGGTGCGCGACGCGCGCGTCGGCGACACGATCCTCGACGCGCACGACCGCGCCTCCGAGCTGCTGCCCGGCTACCGCGACGTGAAATCGATGGTCTTCGCCGGCATCTACCCCACCGATTCCGATCAGTACGAGGGGCTCCGCGACGCGCTGGAGAAGCTGGTCCTCAACGATGCGAGTCTCCAGCACGAACCGGAATCGTCCACCGCCCTCGGCTTCGGCTTCCGCTGCGGATTCCTGGGGCTGCTGCACATGGAGATCGTGCAGGAACGGCTGGAGCGCGAGTTCAACCTCAGCCTGATCACCACCGTGCCGACGGTGGAGTATCACGTCTATCGCACCGATGGCGAGATGCTGCTGCTCGAGAATCCGAGCAAGCTCCCCGATCCGGCCGAGATCAACCGTATCGACGAGCCGTACGTGAAGGCGCGGATCATGGCGCCGTCGGAGTACATCGGCGGTATCATGAAGCTGGGCCAGGAGCGCCGGGGCGTGTACAACGGCATGCACTTCATCGACACCTCGCGGGTCGAATTCGATTTCGAGTTTCCGCTGGGCGAGATCGTGCTCGACTTCTACGACAAGCTCAAGTCGCTGTCGCGCGGGTACGCGTCACTCGACTACGAGATGGCGGGCTACCGCGACTCGGACCTGGTCAAGCTCGACATGCTGATCAACGGCGATCCGATCGATGCCTTCAGCGTCATCATCCACCGCGAGAAGGCGCAGGAGTACGGCCGCAAGATCGCCGAGAAGCTCAAGGAGCTGATCCCGCGCCAGCTCTATCAGGTGGCCATCCAGGCGGCGATCGGCAACAAGGTCATCGCCCGCGAAACGATCTCCGCGTTCCGGAAAGACGTGCTCGCCAAGTGCTACGGCGGCGACATCACCCGCAAGCGCAAGCTCCTCGAGAAGCAGAAAGAGGGGAAGAAGCGCATGAAGCAGATCGGCGCGGTCGAGATCCCGCAGGAGGCCTTTCTGGCGGTGCTCCAGGTGGATTGATGGCCGGCGGCGGAACGCTCGTCATCCAGACCGCGTTCCTCGGAGACGTGGTGCTCACCACCCCGCTGCTCAGCGAGCTGGCCCGTCGCGATGGCCCGGTCGATGTCGTCACGACGCCGGCAGCGGCTCCGCTCCTGGAACACCATCCGGCGATTCGCCGCGTCCTCCGCTACGACAAGCGCGGTGCCGACCGGGGAACGCGTGGTGTGTGGCGGCTGGCGCGTGCACTGCGAGCACACCGCTACGACCGCGCCGTCATCCCGCATCGCTCCTCGCGCTCGGCCGCACTGGCACTGCTCGCCGGAATTCCCGAGCGCATCGGTTTCGCGGGCGCTCCCGCCGCGCTTACTTACACCGCGCGCATTCCCCGGCCCGCGCGTGGACACGAGGCTGACCGGCTGCTCGCGCTGGCATGGCCCACCGTGGTGCCGCTGCCGCCCCCCGTGAGTCTCGGCCTCACCGATGCCGACCGGGCGGAAGCCGATGCTTGGCTGGCAACCCACGGCGTCGGCTCGGGCTTCGTCGCTCTCGCCCCCGGCTCCATCTGGGGCACCAAGCGCTGGCCGTACTACGCGGACCTGGCGGCGCGGCTCGACCGACCGGTGGTCGTGGTCGGCGGTCCCGAAGACATCCCCCTCGCGGCCACGGTAGTGGGGGCCGCACCGAGCCGCGCGCACTCGTCAGCCGGCGCTCTCAGCCTGCGAGGATCGGCCGC
The DNA here is from genome assembly GCA_013816685.1 of Gemmatimonadales bacterium. GTDB lineage: Bacteria > Gemmatimonadota > Gemmatimonadetes > Gemmatimonadales > GWC2-71-9 > JACDDX01. The sequence continues at coordinate 1,646 of JACDDX010000049.1, read as the reverse complement.
GCTGCTGGCCCGCGCCGGCGCCCTGGTCTCGAACGACTCCGCGCCGCTCCACCTGGCGACGGCAGTGGGTACGCCGGTGGTGGCGCTGTTCGGCCCGACGATTCCGGAGTTCGGATTCGGTCCGCGGGGCGCGAAGACCGCGACCCTTGGGCTCGACGGACTGGCCTGCCGTCCCTGTTCGCGGCATGGACCGATGATCTGCCCGCTGGGCCATCACCGCTGCATGCGGGATCTCGCGGTGGACACCGTGGCCGCGGCACTCGCGGGCATCTCGACCGGTTCCTGACCGGCGGCACTGGAGGGAACGACGTGCGCTACGTGCTCGGCATCGACATCGGCGGGACCAACCTGGTCGTCGGCAGCGTCGCCGAGGACGGCTCCGCGCTGCACGCGCTGGCGAGCGAGCCGACGCACGCCGAGACCGGCGCCGGCGCCGTCGTGGACCGGCTGGTGTCGATGGCCGAGCGGGCGATCCAAGCCACGCTGCGTGAGGAGCCGGGCGCCGAGATCATCGGGCTGGGCGTCGGCGCGCCGGGCCCGCTCGACACGAAGAGCGGTGTCGTGCTGCTGACGCCGAACCTCGGGTGGGTCAATCTGCCGCTCCGCGACATCATCCACGATCGGCTGCACCTGCCCGCGGCGCTCGACAACGATGCCAACTGCGCGGTGCTGGGCGAGTGGTGGGTCGGGGCGGCGCGGGGTACCCGCAACGCGATCGGTGTCACCATCGGCACCGGCATCGGCGGCGGGCTCATTCTCGAGGGCAAGCTGTATCACGGCGCGTCCGACTGCGCCGGCGAGATCGGGCACACGACGATCGACACCGAGGGCCGCCGCTGCAAGTGCGGCAACTACGGCTGTCTCGAGGCCTACACGTCGGGCCCCAACATCGCGCTCCGCGCCGTGGAGGCGATCGAGGCCGGAGCCGAAACCCGCCTCGGCAGCTACGTGGACGGTGACCTGACCCGGGTGACGGCCCAGACGGTCTATCAGGCGGCCAACGACGGCGACGAGCTCGCGCTCGAGGTCGTGACCGACACGGCGCGCTTTCTCGGCGCGGGGATCGCCAATCTGGTGAACGTCTTCAATCCGGAGGCCGTCGTCATCTGCGGCGGGGTCACGCTCGCGGGCGACCACCTGTTCGTACCGCTCCGGCGCGAGGTCACCCGCCGCGCGTTCAAGCCGGCCGTGAACGCCTGCCGGATCGTGCCCTGCGAGCTGGTCGGCACCGCGGGCGTCTACGGCGCGGCCAAGGTCTTTCTGGATCAGATGGCGCCCGGTGCGTAAAGTCGGCGTGATCGGCTCCCTGGTGTGGGATCACATCTACGGCCGGGATCCGCTGACCGCGCCCGTCGAGGAGTGGGGCGGCATCGCCTACGCGCTCGCGGGGCTCGATGCCAGCCTGCCGCCGGACTGGGAGATCGTGCCGCTGATCAAGGTGGGTCGCGACCTGAGTGGCGAGGCGCACGAGCTGCTGCGGAGCCTGCGCCGGCTCACACCGGGGGCCCGCTGCGTCGAGGTCACCGCCCCGAACAACCGGGTCGTGCTGCACTACGAGTCGGCCGAGCGCCGCTGCGAGCGGATGTCGGGCGGCGTGCCGGGCTGGACCTGGGGCGAGCTCGGGCCCATGGTCGGCGACCTCGATG